>CAZANH010000446.1:0-11508 GCA_964486515.1 uncultured Eubacteriales bacterium | reverse complement strand
CAGCAAGCATATTATTTTCAAGAACAAGCCCTATTTCACTGTGTCCCTTTTGTACAAGGTAATTTACCATATCATTGGCCGCCCGGTATATATCCTCATATATTATACCTGCTCCTATTATACCTTCTCCCCGGTATATTCCTTCACCGCCATTTGACAGTAAAACAACAGGAATACCCCTGCCGGATATTTTTTTTATTTTACCTGTTTCAATACAAGTATTTATTATTATACCATCAATATTTCTATCTATGAGCACCTGCACACAATCATTAATCCCGTTATCCTCGTGAATCACTGTCATATACTGTTTCCTTGAAGCAGCTTCATTTATACCCTTGTATATTTCGGTATAATAAGGATTAACAATATCAGGTACAATGTATGCTATGGTGTATGACTTCTTCGTTTTCAAACTTTTAGCAGCAATATTAGGCCTGTAGTCCATTTTCCTCACAGCCTCTTGAACTTTCTTTCTGATTTCAGGCGTTACATGCACGTATCCGTTGAGGACTCTTGATACTGTTGCGGTGGAAACACCTGCTTTTTTCGCCACATCATTTCTTGTCACCATGACTTTTTTATCTCCCGCTGCTTGATTGTACTCGTGTACAATTATACTTCAGCAATTATTACCTGTCAACCCTTAAAATTAACCACTTTAAATCTCTGGTATTATTCTGAATTCTGACTCCTTAATACTGACTACTCGCAGCCGTAGGCATACTTTTTGGTTGCGGCCGGAGGCTGCGGTATGGTATTTACATTCCGAGGACACGGATATTTTCAACATAAGGGTCTGCTGTTCCCTGCAGTTCACATTTTTGTTCCTTTAATATTTTTATATAATCGATGATATCTTCAGTAATCCTTTCTCCCATACATATAACCGGGATACCAGGCGGATATGCCATAACCATTTCTCCTGCAATCTCACCTCCGGATTCATCAAGTGCAACACTTTTTTTGGGACTGTAAAAAGCGTCTCTTGGGGAAATGATCATTTCAGGATTTTCAGGGATATTCGTCTCCGTTTTATATTCAACCACACCCGATTTTGAGGCAATATCACGAAGAGCGTCAACCAATTTCACGAGGTCTTCCTCTCTGTCACCTATACTTAAAACAGCAAGTATGTTGTACATATCCGAGAGTTCTATCTGAATTTCGTACTCTTTTCTAAGCTTTGCTTCCATTTGATATCCTGTATATCCTATCCCCCTCACACTTATGCCAAGTTTTGTTTCGTCAAAATCAAAACAGCCGGGCGTCCCTTCAAGTTCCTTCCCAAAAGCATATAACCCTTCAATTCCGTTAATCTCTCCTCTTGCCCACCTTGCAAGTTCAAGCGTCTTTTCAAGCATTTCGCTTCCGCTCACGGCAAGTTGCTTTCTCGCAACATCAAGTGAACACATAAGAAGATATGAGGCACTTGTTGTATAACTCAAATTCAACACTTCTTTTATTTTTTCAGTAGATATAAGGTTTGTCCTTGTGAGAAGTGCGGAACTCTGTGTAAGAGAACCCGCTGTTTTGTGGAGACTTACGGAACTCATATCAGCCCCGACCTCCATCGCAGTGAGGGGAAAATCATCATGGAACGGCATATGGGCACCATGTGCTTCATCTGCAATTACAGCCATTTCATGCCTGTGCGCTATTCTGACAATTGATTTGATATTTGAAGTTATGCCGTAATATGTCGGGTTTATAATAAATACGGCTTTTGAATGGGGGTTTTCCTTTATTGCCTGCTTAACGCCATCATCAGTAATTCCCATAGCAATTCCAAGATTCTCATTGATTACAGGCCTTACATAAACAGGTATAGCACCGCTTAATACTATTCCACCGATTGTTGAACTGTGGGCATTACGGGGAAGGATTATCCTGTCACCCGGTTGACAGGCACTCATCATCATAATCTGTACCCCCGATGTTGTACCATTTACAAGGAAATATGCCTCTTCAGCTCCATACGCATGTGCAAGAAGTTTTTGTGCTTCATATATCACACCTGTGGGATTTTTTACATAATCCAGATCTTCCATACCATTTACATCCATTTTAAGGGTGTTTTCCCCAAAATAGCTTACAAGTTCAGGTATCCCCTTTCCCTGTTTGTGTCCCGGTACATGAAATGGTGTGACACGGTCATCTATATATTTTTTTAACGCATCAAAAAGCGGGGTCTTTCTCTGATCAAGCTTAGGCAATAATTAGCCCTCCTCATTTAATTCGTCTATCTTAAAAACATACTGCATATCAGAATTTATATCCTTCCACTCAAAATAGTTTTCAATCTTTTTAAGGTTTTCATTCAATACCATCCAGATTTCAGGAACCTCGCTCCCTCTTCTCCATGCCGCGGTGCCGGCCAGGTGATATTTGTGGACAAGTGATGATTTAAGATTTATTGAATTCATATCCTCAAGCCATATTTTATACTTTGAAGCATTTTTTGTGTATTCCGCTAAAAATTGTCCGCTGGGTTCATCCCATACAACCGAGGCTTTGTTTTCTTTAATAAGTTTTACCGCATTTTCCATTGTAAGTGTTCCAGGGCTTGATACGGATACATTACCATCTTCGCCGTTTTTTTCTTCCCAGAGCCTTATATAAAACGGGAGGCCAAGCAGAAGTTTGTCTGCCTCAATAGTTTCAAGAGTTCTTTTCAGCTTTTTTTCCACCCACTCATACTGAGCTACGGAACCTGCCTCAGGGCTTGTACTCCAATGCTGGTCATAGGTCATCAGCATTACATAGTCAACAGCCTCTCCAAGAGCTTCCAGGTCATAACACCTGGAATATGTTTCACTTCCATCTGGTACACCTACATCTATGGAAACTATAAGCCCCTGTTCATGTAAAAAAGGCGTTATCTCCCTGACAAACTGTGTTAGTGTATCTTTATCCTTAAGCCTTACATTTTCAAAATCAATGTTTATACCGTCAATTTCATATAATGATGCATAACTTAAAAGTTCTTTTATCAGGGTATCACGGCTATCAGTATTATTCAGGAATTCTTGAGTCATTTCAATATCTGAGAAATCATTGCTAAGCAATGCCCAGACTTTATATCCATTTTCATGCGCCCATTCCACATATTTTGCATCAGCCCTGTTTATCAGATTACCTTTCTCATTCAATAACTGAAACCAGGTTGGTGATATCACATCAAGCCCTTCCATATTTTCTATCTTTGAAAGCTCAGGCCTCCTGTTATACATCATTTCCCACACAAGATTTATTTTCCCCGTATCCGGTTTCCAGGCAAGATCAGATTCATAGGGTATATCATGTACTGTATTTACAGTAAGCCACCTTACAACAACATCCTCTTTTTTGATATATCCTATCGCCCCATCCCATGTCCTGACCCTATACCAGTTTTCATACTCTTCAAAAACCCTTAACGTATCAACTTCATTATCCTTGAAACTGAATTTCCTTATAATAGGCTGCCTTATTGAACGCCCTTTTCTTACTACCGCTTTTTCCGAAAGCGGTTCTGCAATCTGCTTCATCCTATTTTTATAATCAATAATTATAACATTACTTTTCTTTATGTGATTAATTTCAATACCATAAAACTTCGATAAAAATTCTATTGGAATATAAACAGTTCCATTCTTCTCAATTGCTGGAATATTCAACGCAACAGGTTCATTATTTACAATTGCATCAAGAGTTTCCGTCTTCATTCTGATAACCTTGTCTTTTGTTGTAATCGTAACTTTTTTAAGATTTTCATCCCAGTAAATATACGGATCAAAAAACTTCCTTATAACCTCAATCGGAAGAAGTATTTCTTCATCGATAATTTCAGGGCTATTACCCATAACAATATTTTCTCCTTCTATAACAAGAGACAGTTCCCCTTCCGCAAATACGGAAACAACCTGAGCATTTGGCACAAAATTAGGTACATATACAAGATACCATAAAGAATAACCTACTACAGCAATTACAGATAATATAAAAAGAAATGCTATTACCAATATAAATATACGCTTCAAGTAAACAACCCCCGACCTGATTTTTGTCTTATGTATGGCCAGAAGACTATACCGATACCATCTCACCTCTGAACCTTTATATTCCTTACTTGTTAAATTCCGGCATTACCGCATTTTTTAATTTACGCATGTATTTTCCTCGGTATAAAAGTCCTGAAGTTTTTTAACATTCTTTCATCAGGTTCAAAGTAAACAACTGTCCTTTCCCCATTGTAGTGCAATGTAATAAAGAAAGTATTTTCGGAATTTAACGTACTTGCAGCTTCTATACGATTTTTTATCTGTTGTATGTCAGGTGTAAAATGCTCACTGTTAACCTTTGCTACAATATTAAACTCCTTGCAGTTTGCACTGAATATCCTTTTTCTCTTTCTCTGTGCAATAATTTTATCTATATCAAGATCTCCATTTGTTACAATATATTCAAACTCAATATTCCTTGATGTAATAAGCCTGTAAAGTCCATATATTATTGCTGCTACCACCAGAAGGCTCATACTTCCAATTACAGGTATATTTAAAAGAATCGGAGTTATTATCATAGCACCAATTATACTAGCTGATGTTAAAATATAATCCTTTGCATCCTTTTTCTTTGCAACAATTTTTTCTATAAATGTATCCATTCTCACGTGCCTCCAAACTGTTTTTAATCATGTTAAACCGGCTCATTCAATCCTATAACTTCACCGAAATCAAATAACATATATTATATGCCTCTAACCAAATAAATTCTACCATACATTATCCATATGTACAACATAAAATTAAGCAAACATGATAAAAGGCCGTTATTATTCACAGCCCCCCTTAGCTCGAAGAATATTTTCAAGTAGATGAGCAAAGCTGTGAATAGTAATAAAAGGCCGGGGTATTGTATACTCCGGCCTCAATTTTTTTATTTTTTTGTTGTGGATTAGTACATTCCACCCATTCCTCCAGGCATCCCGCCCGGCATTCCGCCTCCGCCTGCAGGTGGCATTGGAGGTTCTTTCTCAGGTTTATCGGCAACAATACTTTCTGTTGTAAGTACCATCGCTGCAATTGATGAAGAATTCTGTAGTGCAGACCTTGTAACCTTTGCTGGGTCAACAATTCCTGCCTCAATCATATCCAGATATTCCCCTGTTAATACGTCATAACCAACGCCGGCATTGCTGTTAATGATTTTTTCCAATATAACTGAACCTTCAAGCCCCGCATTGGCAGCAATCTGCCTTACAGGTTCCTCAAGTGCCTTAAGAATAATTCTAACACCTGTTTTTTCATCACCTGAAGTGGAATCAATAAGTTTTGATACATCATTTATTACATTGGTAAAAGCGACTCCTCCGCCTGGAACAATACCTTCCTCTACAGCTGCTCTTGTAGCTGCCAGTGCATCCTCTATTCTGGCTTTCTTTTCCTTCATTTCAGTCTCTGTTGCAGCACCAACCTGTATAACCGCAACTCCTCCTGAAAGTTTTGCAAGCCTTTCCTGAAGTTTTTCCTTGTCAAAATCGGAAGTGGTTTCTTCTATCTGGGCCTTTATTGAACCTATTCTCTTTGAGATTTCATCCTGGCTTCCTGCACCGTCAACAATAATGGTATTTTCCTTCTCTACTTTAACCTGCCTTGCTTTACCTAACATTTCTATTTTTGTATCCTTGAGTTCAAGCCCAACTTCCTCTGATATTACCTGTCCGCCTGTCAAAATTGCAATATCCTGAAGCATTGCTTTTCTTCTGTCTCCAAAGCCTGGTGCCTTAACACCTACACAGGTAAAAGTACCTCTTAACTTGTTTACAACAAGAGTTGCAAGTGCTTCTCCCTCAATATCCTCAGCTATAAGCAAAAGTTTTTTGCCCTGCTGTACAATTTTCTCAAGCAGAGGCAGAATATCCTGCACATTGCTGAGTTTCTTATCAGTGATTAGAATATACGGTTCATCAAGTACTGCTTCCATCTTTTCACTGTCAGTTACCATGTAGGGAGAAACATATCCTCTGTCAAACTGCATACCTTCTACTACCTCAAGGTTTGTTCCCATGGTTTTTGATTCTTCAACCGTTATTACACCATCATTTGATACTTTATCCATTGCATCCGCTATCAGGTTACCTATTTCCTGATCGTTTGCAGATATTGACGCGACCCTCGCTATGTCTTCTTTTCCCTGTATCTTGCTGCTTATTTTTTCAATGCCTGCTACAGCCTCATTAACAGCTTTTTGTATACCTTTTTTAAGTATCATAGGGTTCGCACCGGCTGCAACATTTTTAAGGCCTTCCCTTATAATCGCCTGTGCCAGAAGTGTAGCGGTTGTAGTACCATCTCCTGCGACATCATTGGTCTTTGTAGCAACTTCCTTCACAAGCTGTGCCCCCATATTCTCAAATGGATCTTCCAGCTCAATTTCCTTAGCTATGGTAACACCATCATTTGTTACAGTTGGTGAACCAAATTTTTTGTCCAAAACTACATTGCGTCCCTTTGGTCCAAGGGTAATTCTAACAGTATCAGCCAGTTTGTTCACACCGCTTTCAAGTTCACGTCTGGCTTCTTCTCCGAATTTAATTAACTTTGCCATATCAAAGCCTCCTTAAAATATTATTTCGTTCTGACTGTTTTGTTTTAACCGTTACCGGCTACTTGCAATTAATTATTCAACAATTGCAAGAATATCGCTTTGCTTAAGTATTGAATATTCCTGCCCGTCAAGCTTCACCTCGGTACCGGCATACTTGCTGATAAGTACCTTGTCTCCTTTTTTCACTTCCATCTTTACTTCTTTCCCATCAACCATTCCGCCCGGCCCTACGGCAACTATTTCCGCAACCTGTGGTTTTTCTTTTGCACTGCCGGGCAATACAATTCCACTTTTGGTAGTTTCTTCACTTTCAAGCATTTTAATAACTACTCTTTCACCTAAAGGCTTTATTGTCATACCATAACCTCCTCTGTAAAAATATTTGCATTTTATTAGCACTCACTTTTAGTGAGTGCTAATTTCAAATAATATATTATATTTTATCAACATTTAAGGCAAACATTTATAAATACTATTTCAATTGATTATTAGACAAATATGGTCAATTATTAAAAATATAAACCATATATCTCCTTTTTACTCATTTTATCATAATATTTGTATGTAAATCATTTATGCCTTTTTGTTAATTCATCATAAATATCCTCAGGACTCATATTGCTTTCAGCCAAAAGGACCAATACATGATAAACAAGGTCCGAAACCTCATACCTGATTTCATCCTTACTCAGATTTTTTGCGGCAATTATTACTTCGCCGGCTTCTTCCCCCACCTTTTTTAATATTTTATCAAGGCCTTTTTCAAACAGGTAATTAGTATATGAACCTTTTTTAGGGTTTTGTTTCCTGTCACATACTATTTCATAAACCTTCTTCAATATTTCTGATTTATCATCTTCCGGCCTGTCATGCCCCGCTTCTGTCAGTTCTTTCCTGATCCCGTTCCTGTCAATTTCCCTGTAAAAGCAGGAATAATGACCCGTATGGCATGCCACCCCATCCTGTTCTACCTTCAAAAGAAGTGCATCCTCGTCACAATCCACGTATACTGACTTTAAATGCTGGTAATGCCCTGAAGTTTCCCCTTTAAGCCACAGTTTTCTTCTGCTCCTGCTGTAATAATGTACCAGCCCTGTTTCAAAGGTCTTTTTGAGAGCTTCCTCATTCATGTAGGCAACCATCAATACCTTTTCCGATGTTACATCCTGGGCAACTGCCGTTATTAAACCATTTTCACCAAATTTCAATTTATCAAATACAGTTTCCATCAAATATACTCCTAACACTTTTGGGTTTATAATTTTTTTAACATATTCAATAAGACACAATATTTTTTGAGAACTCCTCAATCAATAATTCTTACACTTATTCCCTTGCTCCTGAGATATTTCTTTAAATCAATAATCTCAATTTCACGGTAGTGGAACAGTGATGCTGCAAGCGCTGCATCAGCGCCGCCTTTTGTAAGTGCGTCATAAAAATGCTCCATTTTACCTGCACCCCCGGACGCAATAACAGGTATTCCCGTATTGTCGGATACCTGTCGTGTCAATTCAAGGTCATATCCGTTTTTTGTGCCGTCGCGGTCCATGCTTGTCAACAGTATTTCACCCGCTCCAAGTTTTTCAACTTCTTCAGCCCACTTCACAACATCCTTGCCCGTGTTTATCCTGCCCCCGTTTATATAGACATCCCAGCCCGAATTGTCATCTCTTTTTTTTGCATCAATTGCAACTACAACACACTGGCTCCCGAAGCGTTCAGCAGCTTTTTCTATAAGGGAAGGCTCCTTGAATGCGGCAGTATTTACAGATATCTTGTCTGCTCCTGCTTTAAGTATCCTTCTGAAGTCATCGACACTCCTTATACCTCCTCCTACCGTGAAAGGTATAAAGACCTGTTCCGCCACCTTCATTACAACATCATACATTATCTCCCGCGCATCCGATGTGGCTGTAATGTCAAGGAACACAAGCTCATCCGCACCCGCACTGTTATATGCTTTTGCAACCTCCACAGGATCCCCCGCATCCTTTATATTTACAAAGTTTATACCTTTTACAACCCTTCCTCCCTTTACATCAAGACACGGTATTATTCTCTTTGTCAACATAATCATCCTTCCTTCCGTTTTTACTCATTATTTTATATTTCCTGCCTTTTATGGTTTGTTTCATAATGTATCAGCATTATTGCTTTCAGCAATTTCAAGCGCATCCTTTAAGTCAATATTTCCCGTATAAAGCGCTTTACCTATTATAACACCTGATGCCCCGGTATTTTTCAAATCGATAATATCCTGCAAACTGCTCACTCCCCCGGAGGCTATTACTTCAATATTCACGTTGCCAATAATTTTTCCCATGGCCTTCAGATTCGGCCCCTCAAGCATTCCATCCCTTTCAATATCCGTATAAATTATCGTTCTTACCCCCATATTCTCCACAGCCTTTGCAAGCTCAACGGCGTCAACCCCACTATTTTTTTCCCATCCTTCAACTGCGGCCGCTCCCCTCCTTGCATCTATACCAACAACAATCCTGTCGTCAAACATATCAACAGCCCTTTTTACAAGTTCAGCATTTTTCACGGCAGCCGTACCAAGTATGACACGTCTTAATCCGGCATCCAGCAATCTTTTTACGGTCTCAATCGACCGTATACCTCCTCCGAGTTGTACCGGAATACCAATTTTTTTTACAATGTCAATAATAATGGTGTAGTTTTCTCCTTCACCGGCTTTTGCGCCGTCAAGGTCAACAATGTGAAGATACCCGGCTCCAAGCCTTTTCCATTCAATTGCCGCATCAATGGGATTATCGGAATATACCGTAACATCATCATATCTGCCCTGTCTGAGTCTTACGCATTTCCCTTCCTTTATATCAATCGCCGGATATATCTTCATTATCACACTAGACCTCCATCTTATGTTCTGTCAGGGCTGCCCAGTTTCTGAGAATTTGCAGCCCGGTATCCCCGCTCTTTTCAATATGAAACTGTGTGGCAAAAACATTGCCGCGGTTGACCGCAGCATCCATACGAACTCCGTACTGCGCGGTAGCGGCAACCATACTTTTATCCTTAGCATCCAGATAGAAGGAATGCACGAAATATACATAAGGATTATCCTGCAAGCCTTTAAAAAGAATGCATTCCTTATCCATATCAAGCGTATTCCATCCTATATGAGGGACCTTCAATCCCATATCCAAAGGCAGATGTCTTATTACACCCTTAAAAATGCCAAGGCCTTCAACTGATTTTCCACCCTCTTCACTATAATCGAAAAGAAGCTGTAATCCAAGGCATATTCCTAAAAAAGGGCGATTTTCAGCAATAATCTTTTTTACAACATCCGTCAATCTCTTTTTCCCCATGTTTTCCATTGCATCAGTAAAAGCTCCAACACCAGGCAGCACAATCCCTTCTGCATTCTCAATAAAATTTTTATCATGCGAAATACGCGCTTCATATCCTGTATATTCAAGCGCCTTTTCCACACTCCTTAGATTTCCCATACCGTAATCAATTATCGCAATCAAAATTGTCTCCTCATACCGTTATTTAAACCGTTAGTTTTTTGCCGGTTATCTTTTCATAAGCCTCAAAATACTTTTCACGGGTCTTTTTTATAACTTCTTCCGGCAATTTAGGCGCCGGCGGCCTTTTATCCCAGTCAATCGTCTCAAGATACTCTCTCACATACTGTTTGTCAAAACTCTTTTGCGCCCTTCCAGGTTCATAATCCGCCGCATCCCACAGCCTTGATGAATCAGGTGTAATGAGTTCATCCGCCAGCACGATTTCTCCATCATGCACTCCGAACTCCAGTTTTGTATCGGCAAGTATTATGCCCTTGCTTTCCGCATATCCTCTTGCTTTTTCATATATTTCAATGCTTTTGTCTCTCAGTTTCCCTGCAGTTTCATTCCCTTCCATGACCGAAAGCTTATCAAAAGTTATGCTTTCATCATGCCCCTGCCAGGCTTTGGTTGTCGGCGTAAAAATCGGTTCAGGCAGTTTTTCACACTGTCTAAGCCCTTCCGGAAGTTTCATCCCGCATATGCTGCCCTTATTTTTATATTCCTTTAATCCAGAGCCTTCCAGATATCCCCTCACAACACACTCAACCTCGAACATTCTAATTTTCTTTACAAGCATTGAGCGCAATAAAAGCTCGCTCCCGTATTTTTGAAGTTCTTTCGGATATAAGTTAATATCTGTGGTTATAACATGGTTCTTTACAATGTCCTTCATAAATTCAAACCAGAATGCCGAAAGGCTGTTTAATACTTTTCCCTTGTCGGGTATCATATCATCGAATACCACATCAAAGGCAGATATCCTGTCCGTAGCGACTACCAGTAGTTTTTCGCCCAGATCGTATACATTTCTCACCTTACCCTTTATAAGCAGCGGCAGATTAATAAAATCGGTATCGTTAATCGTCTTTTTCACTATTTTTACCCCCGGTTAAATTGTACCCTTGGTGGACATTACACCCTCTATTTTACTGTCGATGACTGCCGCTTCACGAAGTGCCCTTCCAAAGGCCTTGAATACGGCTTCAATCCTGTGATGGTTGTTGTTTCCGTAGAATACTTTTATATGTATATTCATAGCCGCATTTACAGCAACTGCCCTGAAAAACTCCTCAAAAAGCTCCGTATCAATTTCTCCCACTTTTTCATTATTCATGCCTGCATCAAATACCATGAAAGGCCTTCCGCCTATATCAACAGCCACCAATGCCAAAGCCTCATCCATCGGGACAAACGCACTTCCATATCTTTTGACGGAACTCATGGATCCAAGAGCCTTCCTTATAGCCTGTCCCAAAACTATACCGACATCCTCAACAGTGTGGTGATAATCAACATCCAGGTCACCGGAGGCTTTTACCCAAAAATCAAAAAGGCCGTGTTTTGCAAAAAGCTCAAGCATATGGTTAAA
>CAZANH010000445.1:0-3892 GCA_964486515.1 uncultured Eubacteriales bacterium | reverse complement strand
TTCATGTAATAGCAACCGATGGTTGTTTTTATGGTGACGGTGAGTTTATGACATGTCTTGTGTCTAAATCCTTTAAAGAGTTTTGTAATGCGAATTTATCTGCTTCTTTTAACCAGGACAATTGCTGCTTTAAATTTGTCATATCAGCAGAACAAGCATTAAAAGCAGTTAAAAAGTGGAAATCAGTTACACCTATGATGGAAACAGCTACAGTGAGGTATTGGAAAACGGCCGGAGCGGCTCGAATACAAAGAATTGCTTGCAAAGTATAAGACAAAACACGGCAAGGATCTCAAGCCGATCAAGTCTCGCGGCAGAAATCCCATCCCCACGGACTCAGTGTGCCACCGTTGCGGCGCTCCGCATGAGTATTTATACGACAACACCGGAGGTCGCGGTCAACTGGCCTGCAAAGTCTGCTGTCTCAGGTTTAACAAGGACAAAACCACCTTATTATTAATAACTGCTGTATAGCCTGCCAATAAGTTCAATATATAAATGTGACGTATGAAACAACTAATGCGTTCCATAAAATATTGTTTTTGACCTGCCGGTCACAAATAAATATGAAAATGAAGGAGGTGCATTGATCTACTCGTATAAGCTTTCGATCAATAAACGCCTTTAAGGACTTGTCAATTCTAATTCCTTTATATCGACTAACACCAAATCATTCCTTTTATTTTTTTCTTTGATCAAGTTATCTTTAAACCCGCTTTTTGAGAAAATATAGTAATATTTATTTATTCCATCCTGATTAACAACCAAACTTGATTTTCTTATTAGTTCAGATAATACATCTATTGATACTTTTTCATTTTTCCATTTGCATTCAGCAAATATATAATTATTGTTTAAGAAAGCCACGATATCAATTTCCTCATTTTTTGCCCACCAGCGTCCAATTTTTAGAAATTTTACCGGAAGTTCTTTTCTTTTATTCTTTGAAATTAGATATTCTATACATACATCTTCAAAAACATCGCCCAAATAGTGATTCAGGCTGTTTTTAATTATACTTTCAAAAACTTCGGGATGCTGCCCTTTTTCTATCTCCGAAATATATGGGTATATATACCTGAAGTAAAATTTAAAATAATTGTTATCAAGCTTATACAGCCCTCTGCTTTTTTTTGATTTTGACTTGGTTTTTGTATCTATACTGTATTCTCTTTTAACAATATTTAATTCTATCAACCTTATTAAATACGTCGACAACTTTCCTTTTTCAATAAATGTCCTGTTATATATATCATTTAATTTTGTTGCTCCCATAGCCACTGCCTCAATAATGGAATAGTAAACAGCAGGTTCCCTGAATTCCTGCCTCAAAAGGTTTTCTACTTCATTGTAAAGTATTTTGTTCTTATTTATAATATTGTTTACAATATTTTCATCAAAAGAAATATTCTCGTCAATTTGATTTATATAGTACGGTACACCTCCTAAAACCCCATATGTTTTTATAATATCAATAAAACTGAATTTTTTAAAAGCTTTTTTAACTTCATACAGATTCAGTTCTTCTACTTTGTATATCGAAGTAGCTCTGCCATACAAGGGATTTTTAGCCCCTAACACTTGTTCTTCCATAAAACTCATTGAAGAACCACACAGAATCAAGTAAATATTTTTTTTTGATAAATTATGATCCCATTCTTCCTGCAAAAAACTCATCAGACTCTTGCTTGCCTTTGCCATATAAGGAAATTCGTCAATAATTAAAAGTATCTTCTCTTTAGATACTATATTACCAATTTCAGAGAAAATCTCTCCCCATGAATTCAATTTACTTAAATATTTGGATATCGTATAGCTTTTTGAAATCTCCTTAATGAACAAATCTTTTTGCTCTATATCGGTACACTCTTTAGACGTATAAAAAATTCTTCTTTTATCCTCAGAAAACTTATTAAGCAATTCTGTTTTTCCTACTCTTCTTCTGCCATATATAACAACAAATTCCGGCTTATTACTTTTATACTTTTCCTCCAGTATTGCCAGTTCCTCTTTTCTGCCATAAAACATTAAATCACCCATTCTATTATAAATTTACATAATCTCGATTTTAAAAATAACTTTATACAAACATAATAATATAATTGTGATTTAATGTCAAGATATTCCCCGATATTTTGGCGAAATTGTTTGACCCATCCGCTGGCTGGAATTTTCAGGCATGCAAATGTATAATACATCTTAACATACATGAAATGCATCAAAAAGTCCATGTACTTTAGCTGGTAATCCATGATAAAGTCTAATGTGAAAACGCCAGAATTCACTCATCTGCGGCGTCAGTAAGAACATTGGACATCCTCATGTATATCTCATACATTCCGGTATTCAATAACCTATGCCCCGTGAGTGACCCGCGCTGAACCCTTCTGCCAAAGGGAGGTGACAGGATTTCTCCGAAATCCGTCGCAAGGGGGGATTGCCCCCTACGAGTAGACCAAGCATCTAAGCAAATTCTGACGTTTTCATGGGTAGGTTATATATTTTAATCAGGGAGTTGTGGGATTTGTCCTTGCTATGATGATTTCAACTATGTGCTGAAAGTGGGGATAACTTCAACATACATGCTTTCAAAACTGTTTATGAATCGGTTTGGCCAAAATGGATCAGTCGTCAATATATGTTCGACAAGGGCTTTTATGTCCCAGCCGGATACTGAAAGCTACACTGCTGCAAAGGGTGGTATTTTGGCCTTAACACATGCGCTCGCCATAAGCCTGGCAGGAAAAGTGAGAGTCAACTGTATAAGCCCGGGATGGACAGACGTTGGCAGAAATAACAATGATGATAGCGGAAACAGGCACAGTGATGCCGATAAAAAACAGCACCCTGTGCAACGTATAGGTAAACCTATTGACATTGCGCGTACGGTTATGTTCTTATGCGATGAGGACAACGGCTTTATTACCGGTGAAAATATTACAGTTGATGGCGGTATGACAAAACAAATGATTTACAATGATGACCATGGGTGGAAGTATAAGTAATTGCTCCCTGTGCACACAATATGTTTAACAACGGATGGGGAACAATTTTTCTACTCAACCGGGAAGATACCGGTAAAAACATTTTTATATCCCCTTTAAGCATATCCGGTGCCCTGGCTATGACGCTCAATGGCGCTGAAGGCTCCACCCGGGAGGTAATGGCAAAAGCATTGGAATATCATGACATGACAAAGGATGAAATAAACAAGGGGTATAAGTATCTTTTAAACAGGCTTGAGAACCTTGATGAAAACATTAAGCTCAATATATCCAATTCCATTTGGATTCGTGACGGGTTTAATATTAAACAGAGTTTTATTGACCTAAACTTTACCACTGAAATCTGGTATAATCTCATTGAAAACCTTGCTCCCACCCATGATGTGGTTGTACAGATTCCAAAATTCAAAATGGAATACGGTATAAAGGAGCTCAACAAGTCCCTGGCTTCAATCGGGATGGGTGAAGCCTTTGTGCCCGGGGCTGATTTTTCCGGAATAGCGGATGATGTAACAATAGATAAGGTTCTTCACAAAGCGGTTATCGAGATAAATGAAGAAGGAAGTGAAGCAGCCGCGGCAACAGTAGTAGAGATGAGACTCACTGCTGTTATGGAACCGGTCTCTTTTTAGCTGACCGCCCATTTTTATTCGTTATTGCTGATGACGAAGATTTCCTCCCCCGTCCCATGGATAAGCGCTTGATGGTGAATCAATTTCGCAACGCAAACCTCCCAATGCACCGCACCATGTGCCGTTTACATTGACGGTGCTTTGCTCTGTAGAGTGCCGGGCCGGTGCGTTATTCCATGTGATGCCGGACTCGGTCCAGCTGTCGGAATCCGCTCCGAAGCATTTAACCTCCACATTATTTGAATTTTCGCTATT
>CAZANH010000444.1:0-1530 GCA_964486515.1 uncultured Eubacteriales bacterium | reverse complement strand
TGTAAGGGAAGTACTTGGGGAAGGATTTGCATTCAACGAGTTTGATTGACATGTAAGGCTTGAATATACAGCCACTTGATACCCGCAGCGTTTTTTCATAAAGACATTTCTTCAATTAGTATATACGGGGGTACTTGAATAGTCACAATTACATTAAAAATGAAATTTTTTTGTCTAAAATGCTTGAAAAATATTCTAAATTGTATTATTATTAGAAACAGTTTATAAATATACTAATGATAAGAAATATCTGGTGATAAAATGCAAAAGATTTTTGTTGACGATGTTAGTTCAGATGTTGTATTAGCAAAAGATGTTGTTACAAGCCAGGGTACCGTACTTATTCCCAGAGGTACACTATTAAAACTATGGCTTGCCGATTATCTGCGTAAAAAAGGAATTACAGAAATATTTATAGAAGACATAAAGCAATACAACAGACAAGCACCTGCCACTTTTTATGACGGTATAGATATTGATGATATCATATATAAAAATACAAGGATTCTTGCTGAAAAACAGATTAAGAAAATCATGTTTAATATGGCAACAATGGATAGAGTTCTTATAAATAGCATAAGCCCTGTAGTAGAAGATATAATGGAACAGTTACTTTCCAAAAAAGAAATTATTCTGACACTGTCAAAGCTCAGAACAGTCGATAATTTCACATATGAGCATTCCGTAAACGTCTGTGTGATATCACTGATTATAGGAATTGACTTGAAACTTGATAAAGCTTCCTTAAAAATTCTCGGATTGGGTTCAATTCTTCATGATATAGGAAAAATCAAAATATCAGAAAACATTCTAAACAAACCTACAAGTTTGTCAAATGAAGAATATGATATTGTAAAAATGCATACTCAGTACGGTTATGAAATGCTAATGAATTCAAATGTTTCAAAAGAAATTGCTCTAATAGCACTTTTCCATCATGAAAGATTTGATGGTTCAGGTTACAAAAATCATCTCAAGGGTAATAATATACCAATTTATTCAAGAATTGTAAGTGTAGCTGATGCCTACGATGCCATGTCAAATGATCGGATTTACAAGAAGAAAAAAACTCCGGATATTGTTTACAAAGAGATTATATCACTCAGTAACAAGCATTTTGATAAATCAATAACAGAAAAACTAATAGGACATCTGAATTTGTATCCTGTAGGAACAGGTGTAATTCTTAATACAGAGCACAAGGGAATAGTTATTAGAAATAACAAAAATCTTCCTGAAAGTCCTATTGTAAGAATTTTTACCAAAAATCCGATCAGTTTAAAATATTCCTTTCTGGATATTGATTTATCAAGTTCAAGATATCTATATATAAAAAAGGTGTTTTGATATAAATTCAATCCAATGATATAATAAACTTATACATAATAAACCGGAAAAACTTAATTTAGGAATGACTGAATAATAACACCTGATTTTGAAGGGAGGAATTTTTTGATAGTGCAAGGCGGAGGATTGAGTAATACTGTCGTATTACGATTGACGACAACATAGCAATATCGGAAAATAACC
>CAZANH010000443.1:0-3094 GCA_964486515.1 uncultured Eubacteriales bacterium | reverse complement strand
CAATGCTTGGAGTTATATTATGGGGATTTGTCCTGCCTGATTTCTTACAGGTGATTAAAAAGCATGAAACAGAAGTGGTACTCAATTGAAACCTGACTGGAACTGAAGAGGTACCCGGCTGGTACTGACAGCGTATTTCAAAGCTGATACAATGACTATGCTGGGTAAATATTAACCTTAATAAAGCCCTTCGGAGCAGCGTGCTGAGAAATCAGTCCAAAGCCCCGCAGGGCTTTTTTTATGCCCTTTTTGCCCTGCGAAAATTTAATAATGCCTGATACATAAAGAGTTGTGCGGTTTTTTCGTACAGCTCTTTTTTGTTGCGGCGGAAAGGACAGGCACAAATGAAGCGCTGGCTTTGTTATATCGCCCGTTATCCGTAAACTGCCCTGTTTGTCACATGAGCTTTTAAAAAAACAAACGGAGGTAAGAGGATATGGATAACAAAGAAAACCAGAACAGGAATTTATGGCGGGATATCAAAGCAGAGGATGATAAAAGAGAGAAAAACCAGGATAAGGTATATTACAGGCATAACCGTCCATTTGAAAGCATGGGTGAGCGGAATGTACTTGACCAATCATCGGCATATGATGACTCTGTGGATGAATCAAGGGACTTTATTGAGAGGTTGAATTCCCTGGATATCATTGAGAATGAGGAACTGCTTGCAGCCCTTAAGAAACTAAAAAAGATTGATATAGAAATCATTGTGTTGAGATACCGGTATGGTTTTTCCCTTAAGGATATAGCAAATA
Source organism: uncultured Eubacteriales bacterium (assembly GCA_964486515.1). Taxonomy (GTDB): domain Bacteria; phylum Bacillota; class Clostridia; order Acetivibrionales; family CAZANH01; genus CAZANH01. The sequence continues at coordinate 2,336 of CAZANH010000443.1, read as the reverse complement.
AAATTAACATTACTTATGAAACCGTAAAGAAGCATCATATAAGGGTTTTGACACGACTCAAGAAGTTTTTGAACAAATAAAATAAAAATATTTTTAAAATTTTGTCCCTTTTTGCCCTCTCCCGAGGCTTATATATGAAGGCGTATTTTTTGAACGCTTTCACTGAACCTTGAAAACTGCATATTCAATATTTCAGGTACATTACTTCTGCGGGCGCTAATACCGCAAGCGGCATTACAGGTATGCCACGACCTGCCGGGTAAGGCAGCGAGCGAGAATACCGGGTCAAAATCGGATGTGGCACATCCGAACCGCTACATTCCGCAAGGAGGGATAATGATACTTCCGGATAGCCGAGGTTAAGTCCCAGGGTCCGGCTTGCTATAAGAATGGGGAGAACTGCTGCTGTGCTTGTCTGAAAGCGGTATGGCGGCGTTATGACACCTGATAGCCACAGGTGGCCTGGGATATTCCCGGTATCGGGGGAGCGGTGCAAATACGGTACATATTATTAACGGCAGATAATGAAGCGGACAGAGGTTTGCTTTACCAAAGCAGATGCATAATTGTCCGCTTTATTTTTGTGATGTTAATAATTTTTTATCAATTTACCAGAAATTTCTTGAAATAAATAAATCAATGCTGTAGAATGGAGTAGTAGTATGTACCTTGAAAACATGAATATTTTAAATGAATTGCCTTTTCATCTTTCGGTTGGTGATATTGCCGGAATATTGGGTATGTCAAAAAACAAGGCTTATGAATTGTGTCACAGTAAGGATTTCCCGTGTGTAAAAGTAGGGAAGCGAAAAATAATTATTCCAAAGCCGGCATTTATCAATTGGTTAAACAATCCCAAGACAGGAGGGTTTAATCATGGCTAGAAGAAGAGGAAATGGAGAAGGAACAATTACCAGGCTTAAGAATGGTTTATGGATGGGAAGGGTTACAATTGGTAGGAAAGAGAACGGTAAACTCAACCGGAAATCTTTATATGGCAGTACCAGACCTGAAGTATCCGCTAAAATGATTGCTTTGCAGAATGAGATTCAAACCGGGAATTATATTGGAACAGTGATGACTTTAAAGCAATGGTTGATAACATGGCTTAAAGAATATAAAGCTATAAACTTGAAACCCAGAACATATGATGTTTATGAGACACAGATAAAACACAATATCATTCCTGAAATCGGGCATTTTGAACTTAAAGAGCTTAAACAGCAGGATTTGCAAAGGTTCTATAACAAGAAATACAATAAAGGCAAGGGTTTATCGAGTTCAACTATCCGTAAGATTCACAATATAATTAATTCTGCATTGGATAAGGCAGTAGAAAATGATGTTATGAGAAAGAATGTTGTGAAGAATGTCGAGTTGCCAAAGCTTACAAAACCTCAAGTTAAAGCCTTCACATTGCAGGAGCAGGATTTATTCCTTGAAACAGCCCGGGAATTCAGTCTGTACAATGCTTTCATTGTAAATGTTGACACCGGATTGAGAGCAGGAGAGTTGCTCGCTCTTACATGGAAGGATGTTGATCTTGATAAAGGATTGATTACAGTAAGTAAAAATATCATTAATGTAAAAGATAGAGCTGAAAATGCAAAACTAAAGAATAAGATCATAGTTCAGGATTCTCCGAAAACAGAAGCAAGCAACAGGACAATTCCATTAACTCAGAGGAGCTTACAGGTACTAAAAAGCATGTATGACAATAAAACGTGCGATATTGTTTTCCCAAGCAAAAAGAATACTTATGTGAGTTTAAGGAATTATCAAAGAGCATTTTACAGCATATTGAAAAAGGCTGGACTTGAAAAATGCAGTCCCCATGTGTTGAGGCATACTTTTGTTACCAGATGTTTTGAGAGGAATGTTCAGACGAAGGTAATAAGCGAGATGATTGGACATGCTAAAATTGCTCATACTACGGATATTTACACCCACGTTATGCTTGATGTAAAAAGGGATGCGGTAAACGCGCTTGATGAGTTATATTCCCGTCAAACATGAACCAATTAAACCAATTAGTAAACCAAACCAGTTAAATTTGTTTAATCTTAAGCGAGATATATTGTAACAATTCAGTAACTAAAATATTCATGAAACCCATACAAATAAGCACTTAAGCGTGTTTTGGAAAATACATGCCTGACCGGTTTCTTACAGTGCAAGAAACATGGTAAGGATGAGGTCATCGGTTCGATTCCGATTGAGGGCTCCACATTACATGGCTTACATTGAAAAAAGTGCAACAATATTGCAACAACCGGAGAAAAACGAAAAAGTTTGGTTCAGATACACGTGAATCAGGCTTTTTCTTTTTTATATTC
>CAZANH010000442.1:0-1938 GCA_964486515.1 uncultured Eubacteriales bacterium | reverse complement strand
AAAATGGTACCTGGCAGTGAGATATCAATACGCATCGATCAGACACTTACCCAGGATTCAACAGGTACAATGGCATATCTTCAGTTTGAAGCCATGGGGATACCTGAGGTGAGGACTAAAAAATCTGTTGCATATATAGATCATAATACATTGCAGACAGGTTTTGAAAATGCTGATGACCACAGGTATATACAGACGGTGGCATCAAAATACGGAATATATTTTTCAAGGCCGGGAAACGGAATATGCCATCAGGTACATCTTGAAAGATTTGCGGTACCAGGAATGACTCTGCTTGGCTCAGACAGCCATACCCCTACGTGTGGAGGTGCCGGTATGCTTGCAATAGGTGCGGGAGGGCTTGATGTAGCTGTTGCAATGGGTGGAGGTGCCTACTATATGATGATGCCGGAAGTATACAGAATCATACTTAAAGGGAAACTTCGGCCGTGGGTAACTGCCAAGGATATAATACTTGAGGTTTTAAGGATTATGAGTGTAAAGGGCGGAGTCGGGAAGGTCATCGAATACGGTGGTGAAGGTATAAAAACGTTGACAGTTCCTGAAAGGGCTACAATTACAAATATGGGAGCAGAACTTGGAGCAACCACATCAATATTCCCGAGTGATGATGCTGTCAGGGTTTTTATGAGAGCACAGAAAAGGGAGAGTGATTGGATTGAACTTTTACCTGATAAAAATGCGGAATATGATAAACAAATAGAAATAGACATTGGACGGCTTGAACCGCTTGCAGCCAAACCGCATAGCCCTGATAATGTTGACAAAGTCAGTAATATTGGCAGAATAAAGGTTGATCAGGTTGCTATTGGCAGCTGCACGAATTCGTCGTATGTCGATATGGTGAAGGTTGCATCAATATTGAAAGGAAAAAGTGTACACCCTGACACAAGTCTTGTTATTTCACCGGGTTCAAGGCAGGTAATTGAAATGTTGTCAAAAGAAGGGCTTCTTGCCGATATGGTGGCAGCTGGGGCAAGAATACTTGAATCAGCTTGTGGGCCTTGTATTGGTATGGGACAGGCGCCTGCATCAAATGCGGTTTCTTTAAGAACCTTCAACAGGAATTTTGAAGGAAGAAGTGGAACAGTAACCGCAAAAGTTTATCTGGTCAGCCCTGAGACGGCTGCAGCAAGTGCAATAACCGGAGTTATGACAGACCCAAGAGAGCTTGGAAAGGTTCCTGATGTTAAAATGCCTGAAGAATTTTATATAAATGACAACATGATAATACCACCGGCAAAGGAAAAAAACAGGGTTGAAATTATAAGAGGGCCGAATATAAAACAGTTTCCGTTGAATGTTAAAATACCTGAAAGCCTTAAAGGAAAAGCACTTATAAAAGTTGGAGATAATATAACGACTGATCATATCATGCCGTCAAATGCAAAGCTTTTGCCTTTCCGCTCCAATATACCCTATCTGGCGGAATATTGCCTTACCCCATGTGATCCTGATTTTCCGGCAAAAGCGAAAAAAAACGGTGGCGGTTTTATAATAGGAGGATTCAACTATGGACAAGGTTCAAGCAGGGAACATGCCGCACTTGCACCCTTGCAGCTTGGCATAAAAGGTGTGCTGGCAAAGTCCTTTGCAAGAATACACATGTCAAACCTTATAAATTCGGGGATACTCCCAATGGAGTTTGAAAATGAAAAAGATTATGACACCATAGAGGAAAATGATGAGTTGTTACTGGAAAAAACAAAGGTTCAGTTGAATGAAGGCAGGCAGCTTTTAATCAGGAATTTAACAAGAAACAGGAATATTCAGGTAAGGGTACACATGTCCGAAAGGCAGGTAAAAATAATACTTGCAGGTGGGTTAATAAATTATATAAAAAATGAAGATGCGGCAAAAAATTGAATGATATGTGTTCAATGACATGTGTTCCGCAAAGGAGGATAGCTGGTATAT
>CAZANH010000441.1:0-2098 GCA_964486515.1 uncultured Eubacteriales bacterium | reverse complement strand
ACCTGTCAGTAGGGCATTTGAATCTGCTCCTTCACAGGCTTGTCAAAAAAGGGCTTGTGAAAATTGAGAAGGTTAACGCGAGGAACTTAAGATACATACTCACACCCCAGGGAATCGCGAGGAATGCGAGAAGGACATATTCCTATGTGAGGAATGCGGTAAGGCAGGTACTGGTATTAAAACGGGAAATTGCCGAAATATATGGGAAATATAATGAAATGGGCTATACCGTATATATTGACGGAGACAGGGATGAGATATACGAGGTATTAAGGCAGATCACGAAGGAGAAGGAACTGTCTAAGATAAAGTGGCTTACGGAAGCCCTCCCTGAAACTGAAAAAAAAGCAGTGGTCATAGTATGGCAGGATGAAAAGGAAATATTTTATAAAGATACAGAGGTTGAACATATAAACCTGTTAAAAAGGCTGAAAGACATATAAATCAGGTTGAAAAAGAGAAGATTTTGACGGGCAGAGTCGTACAGTCCAGCTCAGCGCGTAGTGCGTCACTGCCGCATAAAACCTTATTTGCGTGAATCATCGCCTGCGGCGTGTTCACAGCGGTAAGGCGGCATAGCGAAAACCAGTGTAGTCCATTGTACCTGAAATGGGCGAAAGGGCGAAGCTATATTCTTCGGCACTTCTAGTGCTATATTTATTATAACTCATTTTCAAAAATCCAAAATGAAAGGAGTTTTCAAATAGATCAATTGAAAGATGTTAGATGGAAACAAAGGTTTATTAATTTTGAAAAATCTTACAAGTTATTAAATCAATATATTAACCAACCAATTGAAACAGAACTGGAAAGAGCAGGCATTATTCAGTTCTTTGAAATTTCTTTTGAACTTTCTTGGAAGTTGATGAAGGATTATCTTGAAGCCCAAGAACTTAGTGTAAAAAGCCCAAGAGAAACGATCAAACAGGCATATCAAATTGGTTTGATTGATGATGGACACGTTTGGATTGATGCCCTTTCAGATAGAAACTTAACAGTTTATACCTATGATGAAGATATGGCGAAGAAAATGGTTAGTGATATTATAAAAGTATATTTTCCAGAGCTTAAAAATTGTATGATCAGTTAGTTAAGGAGCTATAGAAATGTACGGATTGCTAGAGAGAGATTTAAAGTTTATTTTGGAAGCTGTTGATAAATATTCAGAAATTGAAGAAGTCGTTCTATTTGGCAGCAGAGCCATGGGGAATTATAAAAAGGGTTCTGATGTTGATTTAGCCATAGTAGGAGAAAATATAGATAGAAAGATATTACGAAGAATAAGTGACGATTTAAATGAAGAATATCCATTGCCATATTTTTTAGATGTCGTAAACTATAATGACATTTCAAATAAAGAGTTAAAAAAACACATTGACAGTTTTGGGAAGTCGATTTATAGAAGAAGTTCTAACCAATAGTCATACACTGCGTAACCAATTGCAGTATGAGCATGGTTTGCCAACACTAATATAGAGACAAAGCATAGATAGTTGAGTTGTTGCATAATTTGCAACAAGTGAGAGAATTAATGCAATCGAATTCGAGTACATTAAACTGAACTATCAAGGAATCCTTGACAGATATATGGTTAACAACATAATCGGTGACATGGGGGAAGGATAAAGAGTAAGTTGGAAAGCAGAAGGTTGGAAAGGAAAAGAGTTTTAAAAGCTAATCAACCAATTAAAAAGGAGCAGCTTTAATGAAACTAGAAAAATTTAAATCTGGAAGTTTTGTAAATCAAGGAGATTATAAGACTTTTAAGCCTGCCATTATAAATGAAGTTTGGGAGTGGCAAGACGCAGAAATTAATACTTTATTAGAAATAGCAAGCATGGAAATTGGGGGATTAAACTCATTTGCAGATCTTATACCTAACATTGATGTATATATAAAAATGCATATTAAAACAGAGGCAAATAAATCTAGTAAGATTGAAGGCACAAAAACAAGCATTGAAGAAGAGCTTCTTCAAATTGAAGATGTAGCTCTTGCCTGAACTTTTGTCAGATTTTGAAAAATTTATTAACAATGGTGATGTTAAAGTACCGCATTTGATAAAAATTGCATTGCTACATTATCAATTTGAAACTAT
>CAZANH010000440.1:0-3380 GCA_964486515.1 uncultured Eubacteriales bacterium | reverse complement strand
CAATCCACGCTCCCGCGCGGGGAGCGACATGGAAAGGGTTGCATCACCAGTGCCGCAATACTGGTTTCAATCCACGCTCCCGCGCGGGGAGCGACTCACCGCTACTACGATAGAGACGGCGATACAGGAGTTTCAATCCACGCTCCCGCGCGGGGAGCGACATAAGCAATAATAACTTATTATACAATAATATTATACCATCATCTTTATGCGAACATATCTTTTCTCACTATAAATATTGCAAATCCTTCCCTTGTATATTTCAAAAATCATTACAGGTAAAAGAGTTACATGTTTTGCGAAGGTGTAAGGTTTTTATGAATGATTGGGGTTCGCGTTTTAAATAATTATTAATTCATCCATATCAATAGAAGCCTTAGCGCCGAAGTGTTCAACCTTTTTTTTGTAATTTGATCCTAAATAATAATAACGGAGACTATCAGTTTTCTTATCAATAATTGACTCAAGATTTTTTTTAAACATTACCCACTGTGCAGGGTCTACAATGCATTCAAAAACAGAATACTGAACTCGCTGTCCATGATTTTGGCACTCTTGTGCAACTTTTCTAAGACGTCGAGCACCTCCTGGAGATTTTACTGCAACATCATAACTAACTAAAACCATCATAAATCATCTCCAAAAAAACGGAGGATACCCATCTATATCACCCCTGACAAACCGTGCTAAAAGGTTAGCTTGGATAAAGAATAATAAACCAATTTTAACCTTCTCTTCTATGTAAGGATGATACACTTCGGTCTGTTTTCTATTTTGGTACTCCACTAATAGAATTTTCCGAGTATCGGAGTCCATAATGACAGCCCCATTCTCAGCTCTTTTAAAACCGGAAAGCTTAACTTGTTTTCGATTGATAAGAGATAAAACCAATCTATCAGCAATAACCGAACGAAACTCTTCCATTAGATCAAGAGCCAAACCTGGCCGCCCTGGACGATCTCTATGTAGAAAACCAACAGAAGGATCCAATCCAACAGTTTCCAACGCTGAACGAATATCATGAGCGAGGATGGTATAACAAAATGAAAGCATTGCGTTAACCTCGTCTAGAGGTGGTCTTCTATTTCTTTCCGTGAAATGAAAATTACTTTTTTCATCAATTATTAGATCGTTGAAAATACTGAAATAAACAGCTGCAGAAATTCCTTCTAGACCACGAACTTCATCAACTGTATTAACTCGTTCCAGTTGTATGAAAAATTTATCAAGCTGCTTTGCCGCATTTTTAAGTTTATTTGTATTCACTTTGTCGTTATGATCCCGAACTACTCTGTTAATAACTGTCCGGGAATTGGCAATTTTAGCCATGATAATGTAAGTTGCCACATCTCTTGTAATGTGAGGATTATCGGCCTTTTTGTATTGTTCTCGTCTCAGAAGTACATTTCCACTGACGGGGCCTTTAACAACAGCCAAGAATCGTCCATATTCGGTCATAAATGAAACACTGATATCCTTTTCAGCACAAAAACCCAGAAGGAATGGAGAGCAAAGAACATTACCGAAACATACTATTCCGCCAAGTGTGTGAATTGGGATTTGCAGTACTTTATTAGTTTTCTGCTCCACAACAACAGTTTCACCTTCTTTGCGCAAATAGCTGCCTTGAGTACTTACATAGAGAGTATTAAGAAGTTTTCTCATTATCCACTATCCTTTCGCAGTTGTCTTAATTGTGTTTGAATGTATCGATCAATTTTCTTTCCACCATCACTGAGTGCTTTTGGCATACATAAATCAATAAGAGAGCACCGATCACATTTTTTCTTTTCATAATGAGCCTGTGGAGTTTTACTTGAAGTAAGTAAAGCCATTGAGTCGTTAATAATCTTTTTGGTTCTCATCTTTAGATCGTCAGTAAATTCTATGGAACTTCTTCGATGCTCCTGTAAATAATATATCTGACCTTCATTAATACTTACCAGAAACATTTCTTCGAGGCAGAGAGCTTGAGCGTAAAGCTGTACTCTATCGTGTTCTTCTATTTTTTGCTTTCCCCGTTTGAATTCAACAGGAATAATGTTTTTATAGTTTCTGTCTATATCAAACTCAAACTCTACAACATCTGCTTTTCCAATCAACCCATACTTCAATGATCTTATTGCCATTCCATACTCGGTTTTAAAGCTTCTTCGTGATTCATGATGCACCATATCTATCCGTTCATGTAATTCATTACCTTGTGCTGTATACAAATTGTCCTCCCAAAGCTGTTCTAAATGAATTAGAGCAACCTGACGAGGACAAAAAGAGTAATGCTGTAATACTGATATAGGTATCAATTCATCTTCAGTAAACATTATGGTTTACAGTTTTTCTTAAAACCCGCTGATAATTTCGGGGTCAAGGCCTCCTATTTGCTCGCAAGCTACCGACCCGTCAGAACCAACAGACAAGCTTCTATGAACTTTGGCAGATGATACATCTCCACTTTTACAACTATGTTCCCACCAAATGACTTTTACTACTCCCATACTTCCGCCAGGCCGAGCAGAAGATTCATCGTTTTCAAACAATTTTGGAAGTATGTTTTTAATCTCTATGGCATCTTCATCGCTAAATCCAGTTTTATCTGCAAGCTGTGGATTCATGCTGCCATAGAACACATATATTCCTTTATCGACACGGTGCTTCATACCCATAGTATCAGCAGCTTTTTTTTCTCCGTCCCCTTCGCCACTTACGCTTTTAGTAATTTGAATGCTGGTAACTTCGACTGGATCTACAGAAAAGGCTGGATGGACGGATACAGGACCACGAACGCCAATGGACAATCCCTCACCTTTTTTATCAGCTGAATAGGCAAAAACCTGACCAAATGCTCTGACATCAAACCATTCGCTGCAAACTAAGTGTATTTTATCTTCACGGCTAGCTTTCTTGGGTAAATTTGCAAGAACAGGTTCAGCTCTGGCTCTAAGGCTTGGAAATGTATCATTTTTATTATCATCCGATTGTACAAAGATTTTCTTTCCGGATTCCATCAGGCGATTTCGTATTTTTCGCTTAATGCATACATCCGACATTTCACCATAGCTATCCAGTGTAGTTCTAGGACGATTTCCATTTAAGGGGTCACCATTGGGATTTGCATTTTTAACGCTGAATACAACTGCAAAATCAATTTTTTTTGATAAACTCATGTTAGTTCTCCTCTGTTTCTGGTTTGTTATTTGATTTCATCAATTCACTTCTCTGTGTATGATATCCAAGAAGGAACTCACCGCTAAGCGATTTATCATTACTGAAATCATCAGCAGTAAAACTATTCATAATTTCATCAATAGCTTTCTCATACTTAGCAGCTTTATATCCAAGTCTTGCCTTGTGCGGCGAGAGCGCAAGCTCGATTGTTCTCC
>CAZANH010000439.1:0-3534 GCA_964486515.1 uncultured Eubacteriales bacterium | reverse complement strand
AAAATCATAAGTCCCCATATTCTCAGGCGTGGTTACAAGATTACCGTAGATGTCATAAATCGCCTGGTATCCTTCATAGATTCCCTGCCCTCTGTAATCCTTATTACCGGAAGTGCTTACGTTATGGGCAGCAGCATCACCTGGTATTTGATTCCAGGAATATTCTACTATTTCGGATTCCGTTTGAGGTAAATGACCAAATTGGTAGGCATTCCTATGATAATGCAGAATCTTTTGTTTTTCCATGTTTAAACTATTCCAGTAATCCACGTCAACCACATTCGGATTTTCAGGCGGTTTCCAGCCATCGGGAGTACCTATTTGTATAATAGCACCTGCATTAAGATTATTATAATCTTTTATGCCGTTCATCCGTGCGATTTGTTCGGGGGTGTATCTGGTCCCGTAATATTTGTTAAGCCTGTTTGTGACGGTATGGATATCGTCGTTGATCGTCACTATGCCGTTATAGGCAAGATATTCTTCCGGGAAATTGACTTCTAATTGTTTATAAGCTTCCCATAATTCAGACAAATGTTCTTTGTCCTTAATCTCGTTTTCACTTATTTTATGCTTATCACACCATGAGAGGATATAAGATAATTTAGGTTGTGTTTTTACATTTCCATTATCATCCCTGTATACATGGACACAGGTATCAAGAGCGGTATGGGTTTCATTATAATTATCCATATACTCATAAACCCTGTCTTCCGCTGTCAGTTCTTTTTTATAGTTAGTGGAAGTTATTTCTTTGCCCATTACTTCCCTGCACTCAGGAGTGTTCAAAATATCACATGAAGGGGTGCAATAATAATCGCCATAACTAACGCCCTGCACAAAGCCATCCCCCTGCTTGGTAACAGCGTAGGTTTCAAATGTCTTGCCTGCCTTAACAGTGGTTCCATCGCATTCAAAACTCTGACTGATGGATGTGGTATAAGATGATTCTGGAAATTCGTATGGATCGGTATAATCTTCTTCTGTCAGATTTTCAGGATAAGAATTATCATAATCCTGTTCGGTTGTTTGTTCGGTTGTTTCGTTCTGAGGTGTTTGCTGGATAGTTTCTTTAGCGATAGTCTCCATTTTTTCTTCAAGTGCTTCTGTATCAATGGTACTAGCTAGTTCCTCTACAGTTGTTCCTTCTTCTGCGGTTCCTGTTTCGAGAACGGTGTGGGTCACAATATCTTCGACTATGTACTCCCCTGTTTCCGTATCTAAGATTATTCTTGTATTGCCATCAAGTTTAACTACAGTTGTGGATTCTTCTGTGAAGATGTGAGGTTCTGTTTCTTCGCCTTCGTTCGGGGTGGGATCTATGTATATCGGGATTTCGTATGGTTCATCAGGGTTGTGTTCGGAGGATAAGTTTTCTTCTTTGGTATTGATGGTTTCATCTGTTTCCGGATCGGGTTCTATTGGAACGTAGGAGGTTGTTATGGAAAGATAGCGTGGGATCTCTTTGCGGAGGACGGGTTGCTGGAGAAAGTAAGCTACGTGTGCAGGATTGTTTATATCCACTCCTGAATCTGTCATAACCTGACAATTGTTACCAAAGAGGTCAAGGCGGTCTGCAAGGATTGCGTATTTTAGGAGTTTTTCTGCATCTTCTGTATCACCTCCGTTCAAATCCCTTATAAAGTTTTCTGCTCCTTTGAGGCATTTGGGCGTGTAGGAATTATTGGAATTAGCTAGAGAGTTAAGTCTTGAATATCTTTCGTCTGATTCAGGGGAGATGTTACCGTTATCTACGATTATCATCTTGAGAGCGTGGATTCTTTTGATGTTGTCTGAGGGTTTGAATAAAGGAGGATCAGTATCTGTAAAACCTTTTACAGTTCCTTTTCTGGTGAGGTAGTAGACGTATTTGGCGTACCAGCTGCACATACTTTCACTTTGACAATTAACGGGATCTTCTTTTACATCAGGAAAAGGAATGCTGTTTGTACATACGTTACAGACATCCTGAATATCCGCTCCGTAGGTTGTGGAGCAGTTTGGGATATCATTTGTACAGCGGTGGTAGTATTTTAGTTTGTCTTCCAGTGTGAACTGGAGACTGTCTTTACTTAAATTCTGCCAGCTTTCACTATTACCGTAGATTTCCGCTAAACGGACTATGCCGGATATCTTGGCGAATTCGGATCTTTTTATGGTGTCATCAGGGCCGTATATGCCTGTGGAGTCACCGTTTAAGTTGGTGTAACCGGTTATTAGGTTCTGTGAAAACAGTTCGTTTATGTGGGGGGAGTATAGGGGGTCGGCGGGGACGTCGGTGAAGGAGTCCTCTGCTAAGGCAAAGGAAAAGGTAAAGGCAAAGGTGAAGGCTAAAATTGCTGTGATTATGACGATCAGGAGGGGCTTTGGGGTTTGCCTGAAGGTCATGTATAAATTTTATTAACGGGTGTGATTATATTATGATTTTTGGATTTAGGCAAGGAGAAAATTGTTTTTTTATTACTTGAATCCGATTTGATTATTCAATCAATCCGAATGTCCTCTTCACTCCATTAAAATAGTCCTTCAAAAACGCCTGACGTCTTTCCCGAACGGTTGTCGGGTCATCCGGGGAGTTGCCCCATTTTATCCATGGCCAAGTATCTTTACGAAAATGACAGTAAGGCTGTTTTATAGGGTGGCAGAAGTTATAAGATGCCGCGTTTGGTCCTGCCAAAACAGGACTGCCTTCTTCGTCAATAACCATCTCATCATGACCATCCGGGTGAAGGAATACAATGTTATCTGTATCGCCAAATACATTATGCTGATAATACTCAGTGGTATTTCTTAGGATAAAAAAGTTGAGTACAAAAAAAAGAATAATGAGAATTAGGATTATACCGAGAGTGATGGGGGAGATTAGGTAGCGTTTTTTCATAGGAAATTTTTTATACACTTAGCGCAGCTAAAAACACTTTATAGACAATAATTAAAGAAATAAACAGTTGTAATAATATAACTATAAAAACCAATAAATGTGGTATTAATTTTTTCTTCTTATCTTTATGGTATGCCATTACTGGAATTGAAAAAATTGCGCCATATACAATTAAATTTAATATAAGACCAAATATAAAATTTTTACCAATAATAGATAGTAATAATATACTTGGCGCAAAAAATAAATATCTAAGAGGTTCAAGTGTATCAAATATTTTTAAATTTAAACCTTCCGCAACATAAGTTAATAAAATAATAATTACAGCAAAGGAGAAAAAAAGAATTAATATTCTTTCGAGCATAAAAATTATTTGTTTTTTAGGATATTTCATAGTTAATTTTCACTATATTGAATTAAACACCTTGAAAACTTAATATAAAATATAAATGCAATCCTAGATGAAATAATAAAACTAGCAAAGTTATCATATTTATAATTATATATTTTTTACCATTTATATAAAAACTAAGAATTGGTATGGTGAACAGTATTATATGATAAAAAATTGCGAAAATAATATTTGTATAAAAAATTGGCCACCAAAGTAAATAAAAAACAAATCCTCCTATAGAGCTACTTGCTGAAAAAAG
>CAZANH010000438.1:0-10359 GCA_964486515.1 uncultured Eubacteriales bacterium | reverse complement strand
GGATGAGGTGATTTTTGTGACATTGTCCATGGCAGAGAAAATAAGAATCATTTTAAAGCGAAAAAAAATGACAATATCCGAACTGGCTGCCGCTATCGGAACATCAAATCAAAACTTATCGAATAAACTTACGCGTGATAATTTTTCCGAACAGGAGCTTCATAAAATAGCTGATGCTTTTCACTGTCATTATGAAGGATTCTTTATTTTTGATGACGGTGAGAAAATATAAAATCCATAAAAAGAAAAAGCCTGATTCACCTGTATCTGAACCAAACTTTTTCGTTTTTCCTCTGGTTGTTGCAATATTGTTGCTAATTTTTAAATGTACATCCTGTAATGTGGAGCCCTCAATCGGAATCGAACCGATGACCTCATCCTTACCATGGATGCGCTCTGCCTACTGAGCTATGAGGGCAATTACATATAAAATGAATGGAGCGGATGAAGGGAATCGAACCCTCACTGCCAGCTTGGGAAGCTGATGTTCTACCATTGAACTACACCCGCATTAAAACCTGAAATTACAACAAAAACATTTTAACACAATTTATTGATAAAGTCTATAATTTAAATTTTAAAAAAACAGCTACCTTTTTTCTTCTTCAAGATATTTCTCAAGTTTTCTTTTAACCCTTTGCAATGCATTATCTATTGATTTTACATGTCTGGCTAGTTCTTCTGAAATTTCCTGGTATGATTTCCCCTCAAGGTAAAGAGTAAGGACTTCCAATTCAAGCCCACTCAGTATTTCAGACATCTTTTCTTCTATTACTGCATATTCTTCCCTGTTAATAATCATTTCTTCGGGATCGGAAACACTTTCTTCACTTATAATATCCATAAGTGTGCGGTCAGATTCTTCGTCAAATATTGGCTTATTCAATGATACATATGAGTTTAAAGGTATATGTTTTTGTCTTGTTGCTGTCTTTATTGCCGTAATAATCTGCCTTGTTATACAAAGTTCTGCAAAAACGCGGAATGATGAAAGCTTGTCCATTCTATAACTTCTTATGGCCTTAAAAAGGCCAATCATCCCTTCTTGAATAATATCTTCCCGGTCAGCTCCTATAAGAAAATATGTCCTGGCTTTTGCTCGCACAAAGCTCTTATATTTGTTTATAAGATACTCAAGAGCCTTTTCATTACCGTTTCTCGCTTCTTCAATTATTTCTTCCTCTAAATTATAAGATGGCGATATTTTGATATCTGCATTAGACTCAGCCATAACTCCCCCCTGTTTTATCTCTGAAGTCCAAAATTAAGATATAATATAAATACAAATTTTATTATACGCAACTCATAAATTTATGTCAAGCGCTATTGGCTAATCCTGTCAAATACCTCTTCTCATTTTTTCAAGTATTTTTACAAGCTCAGGATTAATGTTTGCCGCTATAAAATTTCTTTTATGTGTATTTACATTATATTTAATATTTTTTTCAATGCCGCATGCAGCCTTTATTTCTTCCTTAAGCTCACCCGGTGTCATTCTTATTCCTCCCAAACTCAGGATAGTTGTTTGTTCAAGATAATCCGATGTAACAACTTTAACTTTATGTAATCCCCGGAAGCTGTATACGCATTTTTCAATATAACTATCCGCAGTTTCATTTTCCTTAGTAAATACAACAGTCAGGTTATCATAAGTTTCCGTTTTTTCATTACTTCCTGTTACCTTATGCGCATCAAATACAATTATTATTTTAATGTTTTTATATCCTTGATAATTGGATATTAAAAAAAGAAATTTGTCTCTGCAATCTTCCAGTTTTTCTTTTTCAACATTAAAAATATCATGCCATGAATTTATTACATTATACCCGTCAATAAACATATGTTCCATTTATACTCTCTGCCTCATAACTTCGTACATTATAACAGCCGCTGCTACACCTGCATTCAACGATTGTATATTACCTTTCATTGGTATATTAACCATAATGTCGCATGTTTCTCTGACAAGCCTGCCTATCCCCTTTCCCTCACTTCCTATTACAATAGCAACAGCTCCACTCAAATCAGCCTCATAAAAAGGGCTTCCTTCTTTAGCATCAGTACCAATAATCCATATATTATTCTCTTTCATATATTCAATAGTCCTTGTAATATTTGTAACTCTTGCTACAGGTACATATTCCACAGCTCCTGCGGATACTTTTCCTACTGTAGAATTTAAACCTGCCGCACGCCTTTTTGGTATTATTATTCCATGTGCCCCCACTGCATCAGCTGTTCTTAGAATTGACCCCAGATTCTGTATATCTGTTATCCTATCCAACACTATTATAAATGGGGCTTCTCCTTTTTTATATGCAATGCTAATTATATCCTCTACGTTTACATATTCTTTCAAAGAAGATATTGCCAATAGTCCCTGATGATTACCGGTAATTGATATTTTATCAATCTTTGCTTTACTTGCATATTCTAAAACAATATGTTTTTCTTTTGCAAGTTTTATAATTTTATTAATTACACTATCTTTTGCACCATCTGCAATAATTATCCTATTCAATGGCCTGCCTGCCATAATTGCCTCAAATACCGGATTACGCCCTTCAATTATATCCTTGTTTATATTTTTTCCCTCTTGTATATTATGTTCTCTCATTGTAATTCTCCAATTGTCATCCCAATTATTTCCGTTAACCTTTCAAACCTGCCTTCAAGATAAAGATAACCCATAAGACTTTCAAATCCTGTAGCATATCTATATTCAGAAATATCCGTATTTTTCGGAACCGTACCTGATTTTGCATTCCGGCCTCTGCGCACAACTTCTTTTTCTTCTGCTGTAAGTTTATTTAAAATTCTGTGAATACTGTCAGCTTGTGATTTTGCACTTACATAAGCTACAGATTTTTTATGAAGATTATTAACAGGTATATTTCCCTTGCACACTAGCATCGACTTGATATAAAGTTCAAATACGGTATCACCAAGATATGCAAGTACCAGGGGTGAATAAGTATTTGTATCACGGCATTTTATATGTATTGTTCGTAAAAAATCTTCTATCAATATTCAATCACAGCCTTAATCAATAATGTTACTGTTGGTAATTATATAACATAAGTCTGGGAAACTCAATGATTACTTGCAATAAGAATAAGATTTATGGAAAAGAAAAGAGAGCTTTATAAAGCTCCCTTTTCCTTTCCCGGATAAATTATCCTTAGTGTTTTAAATTCTCTTATGTTTTTCAAAAAATTAATTTGTCATTTGTAAAAGAATAAAAATTTACAGTATATTCTATATTATGTGTCAATTCAACACAGACTATACAACATATTGTATCTTTTATTATATTGTATCATTAATTACAGACTTGTCAATATATATAAAACATTTTTTTTTATACGTCTATTATTAGGTACCCAACATATTTATATTGAAGAAATACCTTTCTGAAATAGATAGCGAAGGGCGTCAAGAGGCTGTTTTTGAAGCAAATATAAGGTCAAATCACTGTTTGAGATGAATGTTTTCCAGTTATATTAATTGAGCATTCATCGAGTTTGATTTGACATGTAAGGCTGAATATACAGCCTCTTGATGCTCACAGCGTTTTTTCAGAAAGGTATTTCTTCAATTGGTATATAAGAGGTACCTGAATACTCACGATAAAAGTTACTTTTCACAGTCCCGCTTAGTTGTGAAAGGCAGATTAATTTTTATCATGATTCTCCCTGTTTAGAATACACATTTCACAACCACTGCAGAATGATACCTTGTCTGAAAATACATTTTTAATTGTTTCAAGCAGTTCCTTGTTTTTCAATTGGCCTTTAGAATGAATAACAATTTTTTTAGGAGCAAACGTTATAAGCGAGCTTACAAGAAGATCATCATAATTGATTTCTTCCTCCGGTATTTCATTAATAAATTCATCTATACACTCATTTGTAATTTCATTTTTCATTTCATCTAAAACAGTATATTTCCCGTCATATTCTATGATAATATGAATAGTATCATATTTGGGTGATTGAATTTCAACAAAGTATCTCAAAAGCCTTATAAATTCCTTATACTCTCTCTCCATTAGGAAATCATCTACTGCTCTGTCTACGATATCTTCAAGATCTTTAATATATTCTTTCAACCTGAAATTCACAAATCCATCTAAAATAAGATTATTGGAATATTCAAAATATTCCGAAAGTTTTCTTACTATAATATTTCTTCTTCTTATTTTAAAAAGACTATTGATAAAGCTTTTTTCTTCATTTTTTATTATTTTAGTAGTAAGTTTCAGTATTTCGCCTCTTTCCATAGAATTGAAGTAACAATAATTATTGTTAATTATCCTTGAAATTAATTTCTCTTCATAATGTGATATGATATAGTCTCCAAGAGCGTTTGATATAATTGCTTTTATTAGTTTATATGATTGAATGTTTTTATCTTTATGAATTCCCTCTTCATCAAGTTTACATACAATCGAAGAACTGCCTTCTATGCCGGTTTCGTCAATTATACAATTTATATTTTTGTTTTTTAAATGTTTAAGTTCCTTTTTTATTTGTTCAGCTATGGAATTCTTACAGCCTTCGACCCCAATTTGAAGAGTTTGCATTCAATTCACATCCTTTCACGTGTAGTATATGTTTTTATGTTTGTTGTATGCAGTAATAATATATTGAAATTACTGCCATTTATAGCATGATATAAAAAATTATCATGCTATAAATATTATATGTTTTAATGTGGTGTTAGTTACATCAATTATTACTTTGTATTATAAATTTAAAATGTATGGCTAAAAGATTTTATCTGAATCTGTTTTAATAAAAAATTCATAACATTATATACCATGCATTTAACCAATTATATAAGGAAATACTACAAGTAAAAATATGAAAAGGAGTTGATATAATGAATAGAACACCTTTGGATAGATTAGCGCTAGTGCTTATTATAATAGGAGCAATAAACTGGCTTCTTGTTGGGCTTTTCCAGTATGATCTGGTAGCAGCAATATTTGGGGGCGTTACTTCGTTAGTAACCAGGGTTATTTATACTATAGTAGGCCTTGGAGGTTTATATGCCATAACACTTTTATTCAGAGAAAGTGTTCCAGTTAAAGAATAACATTTTTTTTCATGCAAAAAAAAAATAAAAATAATAGTACAAAAATTGAAGCAGGAGTAATTATCTCCTGCTTCAGCATTAATTACCGTTATAAAATAATTAAATGTGGACAACATAATATTGAAACTTGAGAAAGGAAATAATTAATTACTAAGGAGGTTGACGAGAATGGCTAATAATAATAATAATTCTGCTTTTGAAAATATGAAGTATGAGATTGCATCAAAGGTTGGTGTAAACTTAAAACAAGGTTACAACGGTGATCTCAAATCATATGAAGCTGGTAAGGTAGGAGGCAATATTGTTAAAAAGGTATTCCAGGACTACACAGGTAAAAGCTATGGTCTTCAGTAAGCTTTTTTTAAATTAAGGCTGTCTAAAATGACAGCCTTTTTTATTCTCTGTCTAAGTTATTCTCTGTCCCAGTTATGATATACGTTTTGAACATCATCCATATCTTCCAAATTATCTATTAGTTTCTCCATCATTTTAATTTGTTCAGGGTCTTTAAGTTTTATCATTGTAGAAGGTACCATTTCAACTCCTGAAGATATGAATTTATAGCCTTTGTTTTCAAGTGTTTCTCTTACCGGATAATAGTTTTCCGGAGAAACCAACACTTCATAATATTCATCTTCCGATATAATATCCTGTGCTCCTGTCTCAAGAGCATGCATAATTAAATTATCTTCGTCTACCTCATTATTGTTTTCAATAAGAATTACTCCTGTTTTCTCAAACATAAATAAAACACAGCCTGATTGTCCAAGATTACCCCCGAATTTATCAAAATAATGCCTTATATCACCTGCTGTCCTGTTACGATTATCAGTCATTGCTTCAACAATAACAGCAATACCACCAGCTCCATAACCTTCATACATTATTTCCTCAAAATTATTGGAATTTATATCTCCTGCTGCCTTTTTAATGCTTCTTTCAATATTCTCATTCGGCATATTAGCATTTTTTGCTTTTGCCACCACATCTTTCAGCTTTGAGTTAGTTTCAGGATCAGGTCCTCCCTCTTTAACGGCAACTGCTATTTCTCTTCCTATTTTTGTAAATTGCTTTCCTTTTTTTGCATCCGATTTTTCTTTCCTGTGTTTTATATTTGCCCACTTTGAATGGCCTGACATTTTTTATACCTCCCAAATATTTTATTTAATTTATTTTTTTATTTTAATTTAATTTGATATATTATCCATTCCTTAGTTTCTTCACTTTTTTATTTTACCACATAATATTATATAAAACCATACCGCAGCCTCCGGCCGCAACAAAATGCCTATGGCTGCGAGTAGACAGGAGTCAGAATTCAGATTACGAAAATTCAAATATTCTTAGAGCTAAGAGGGAGCTGTGAATAGTAACTTACATGCAAGTGACCAAGCCTAGTTTGGAAAAATGATTGAACACATAAAGACTGACATTATAATACTTACACATTCTGCAATAATAGCAGCTGTAATGATATATCTTGTATTTTTAATACCAACTGCTCCTAAATAAATACATACAGTATAAAAAAGGGTTTCAGTTGAACCCATCATCGTTGAGGCAACTCTTCCAATAAAAGAATCCGGTCCGTAATTTTTCATAATATCCGTAATCATAATCAGAGACGCACTTCCGGAAAATGGCCTTAAAAAAATAAGTGGTACTATTTCATAAGGTATACCGATAAATGAAAGCAGTGGCTTGAATATGTATATGATAATATCAAGGGCTCCTGACGCCCTGAATATCGCCAATGCAGTCATTAATCCTATAAGTGAAGGAATAATTCTTATTATAATTTTTAGCCCTTCTTTTGCACCCTCTGTAAATATATCATATACTTTTATATTTTTATATAATCCGGTTCCCAATATAATTAAGAATACAAGTGGAATTGCGTATATCGATATTGTATTAATTAAATCCAATTGGCACCTCATTTTTTAGTTTAATAATTACTACATTGTCATTGTTAATAATTTTTATTTTTCATAAATGAAATTTTACCAAATATTTTACCTGCTATTATACCGGTAATTGCAGCACATATTGACGTAACCCATATAGTTCCTATTATTTCAGCCGGATTTGCAGACCCTGAAGCTAACCTTATTGCAATAACAGTTGTTGGAATTAATTGTATTGTTGTTATATTAAGTATAAGAAACATACACATGGCATCACTTGGACGCTTACTTAAGTTATTTAGTTTGTTCAACTCACTCATGGCTTTCAAACCCAAAGGTGTGGCTGCATTTCCGAGTCCGAGCATATTTGCTGTTATATTCATTACTATTGCATTCATGGCAGCATGTTTCACAGGAACACGAGGAAACAGGAATACCAGTACAGGTTTGATTAAAGCAGAAAATTTTCTTACAATACCGCTTTTTTGCGCAATTTCCATAAGACCTGACCATAGGCACATTATACCCATAAGTTGAATACAAAGTTCTACGGCATTACTCACGGATTTAATTGCTTCCTGTACAACCAGTTCAACTTTTCCTGTAAATATTGCAGTTATAATTCCTATAATTATCATTCCTGCCCATATATAATTAAGCATATACCCTCCTTTACCAAAAACGATTACCATTATATATATGTTTATGCAGTAGAACATATGAAATCCTTTAATAGTAACTATCCAGACCTCCCTCGATTACCAGGCTACATATCGGGAGGCTTTTATATGTCGAATTATGTCGGATTATAGCGGTAAACAACTAATATTACCATGTTATATAATGTTAAGATATCCCATATTTCACCACATTATATAAGTAGCAAATATTGTTAAAGTATATATAAATACTTCATTATACCTTAATAAATCAATATTAATACAAAAAGAATAAATTTTATTGAAAATTTAACATAGCATAAATTTGAAATTTTATTAATTTATTGTTGACGATTAATGGTATATATGGTATCATAAGATAGTAATAGATTTGTCGAAATCTGTAATAATTGGGGAGGAGTTAGTATGAAATCTACTGGTATAGTAAGAAAAGTTGATGAGCTGGGAAGAGTAGTTTTACCAATTGAGCTTAGAAGGACACTTGATATTGCGGAAAAAGATGCATTGGAAATCTACGTCGACGGAAATACAATTATACTCAAAAAGTATGAACCAGCTTGTATTTTCTGTGGAGATGCAAAGGATGTAACTGTTTACAAAGGTAAAAACATATGTCCTAAATGTTTGGCAGAATTGAAAAATGCGTAATGTGTTCAACAAAAAAAAGGCCGTTTATCGGCTCTTTTTTTTGTTGGTTTTTATATGAAAAGGGAAATTTCACATATTTAAAAAATTCAACGGTTTTCTGCAATTTTATATACATCTCTTTTAGATATGCCCCTGTTCATTGCAACCATTTTTATTGCATTTTTTTTAGGTATTCCTTTTTTTATAAAAGACTCTACTTCCTTATAAATATCTTTCTTTTCAGATTGAGATATAACCTGTTTATTCGCCGTTTTTTCCAAGTTTTCTTCAATAATCAGAACGAATTCCCCTTTTGGATTTTCTTTTTCATATTTTTTAAGTGCATCTGATAACTTAAAATTTAAAACCTCTTCATATTTTTTTGTAAGTTCTCTTGCAATTATTATGTCTCTTTCCCCTAAACAGCTGTATAGTTCTTTAATTGTTTTCAATAGTCTATGTGGGGCTTCATATATTATAATACTTCCTGTTTCATTCATAATAGCTGAAAACCTTTGCTTTCTGAGTTTTCCGCTGACTGGCAAAAATCCTTCAAACACAAACCTTTCCGATTGGACCCCTGACAGTGCCATACCTGTAACAAAAGCACATGCGCCCGGTACCATTGTAACTTCAACTGAATGTTTTCTTGCTTCTTTTACAAGATCAGCGCCAGGATCTGATATACCAGGACATCCTGCATTCGATACAAGCGCAATATTCTTACCTTCAAGCAGTTTTTTTATTATAAGGATTCCCTTTTCCTTCCTGTTGTGTTCAAAATAACTGGTAAGAGGTTTTTTTATTTCATAGTAATTAAGAAGTTTTAATGTATGCCGGGTATCTTCACAAGCAATCATATCAACTTCTTTCAGTACTTTAAGCGCCCTTAGTGTAATGTCCTCCAGATTACCTATTGGAGTTGCCACAATATATAATATCCCTTTTTCATCTGTCATATAAACCGCTTCCCTATATTATTGTTTTAATAGCTACTTTGGTTGGCCGCATGCCGCAGTATACTATTACCTTATTCTGACCTCTCACTCCTTGCTTCTGACTTCTGACTACTCGCAGCCGGAGACATACCTTTTTGGTTTCGGCCTGATGCTTCGGTATTATATATGTTTTCTATTTCATTGGTATATTTACCATTCTCATTATATACAAAAAGTGGTTTCATTATTTTTAAAAAGGCTTTTCCGTTTTTAAACCCCTTAATAAGGACAAGGTTTGGCTCCTTTTTAGTATTTGGATATACAAACCTTATAAATTTAGGTTCAATATCATATTTTCTCATAACGGTAATAATATCTACAAGCCTTGAGGGCCTGTGAACCATGGCAAATTGCCCGCCCGGTGCTAAAAGCTGTTTTGCGGTAATTATAACATCTTCAAGACTACACAATATCTCATGCCTTGCTGCAGCTATTTCATCCGATGCATTTAAAAGGCCACCTCCTTTATTCATATATGGAGGATTTGTAACCACCACATCAAACCCGGATAAATTACTTTGTTTTTTCCTACCTGAAAATGTTCTAACATCAGCACAGATTATTTTAATCCGACCCTCCAGATGATTCATTATTACATTCCTATTAGCTGTTTCACATAATCTTTCCTGTATTTCAATACCAACTACTTCTGATGCTTCCGTTTTTGCTGCTATAATTAGCGGAATTACACCCGTACCGGTACCTATGTCAAATACTCGCTCATTTTTCCTTACATCTGCAAAATTTGCAAGTAATACCGAATCAATTCCATAGCGAAATCCATTCTTTTTTTGAATAATCTTAATACCTTTTATCTGAAGGTCATCCAGAGTTTCGTCATTATTAACAGTTACTTCCATGTGTGCTGTTCCTTCTCATATATTATATTAACAAAAAACGAACAGGCATTTACCTTTTTTGGTTAGGAATGACGAAATAATAACACCCGATTTTGAAGGGAGGAATTTTTTGATAGTGCAAGGCGGAGGATTGAGTAATACTGTCGTATTACGATTGACGACAACATAGCAATATCGGAAAATAACC
>CAZANH010000437.1:0-7699 GCA_964486515.1 uncultured Eubacteriales bacterium | reverse complement strand
TGTTAGTTAATTTTCCCATATTCCTGCCCCCGGTCTTCGTTTTTTAAACAACTATCAAGCCAGGCATCGATCGCGGTTTTGTCAAAAAAATATCTGCGAATTCCCGGGAAACGGACCACCGGTATTTTTCCTTCCCTGGTCAAGCGCCCCACTGTATCAGGCCTGAGCTTTCCGTTTGTATATTCTACCAATTCCCGTTTATCCATTAATTCCCGCATGATTAAACCTCCTTTGCTTGCTGATTTTCGAGTTTTTTAAGTACCCTTTTTTTCCAATAATTGGCGTTGTGCTCCTTTACTTTTTCCTTATTGTCAGCGCGCCATTTTTTGAAATACGCCTTACGTTCCTCCCTCGCTAATTCTTCAATCGTTTTAACCACTTACTACACCTCCTAAAAAAATATTTTCTTTTTCGCTTGACATTGTTTATTTTATTTGCTATAATCATTATAACGCAAGAGAAATAAAAAAGCAATAGAAACAGTCACATATATTAAAAGTGCAATTAATATTAACATTAAGGAGTGAACAGGTATGGCAAGAGCAAAAAAAACAATCAATAAAGAAGGTAATTTTAATATGCCCTTTCCCACCAGATTAAGATTATTGCTCGAAGAAGGGAAGCCAAACGGAGTAACACAAGAAACACTTGCGCAATTCGTAGGAGTAAAAAGACAATCAATAAGCCAATGGCAATACGGTATAACTTCACCAGATGTTAACTATTTAATTAAAATAGCCAATTACTTCAATGTGTCCGCTGACTATCTGTTAGGCAGAATAGATGTAAAAGCTCCTGAGATAGACAATATGGCAATTCATAAAAAAATAGGTTTATCTGAAGAAGCTATTACAAATCTTAAAAACATACTAAGTGACGGAATGGGAGCTTGGCCAAAAAGCAAATATGTTAATTTATTCTTGTCACATAAAGAGCTTTTTGTGTGGTTTTTAAACATTTCCGAGTGTATGGCTTTCACGGAAAACTATAATGCGGTAGAAAGTTATAAAAAAGGCGATTATCACACAAAGTATGAAGAATTGCAAACAAAGGCAAGGGAAATGGGGAATTGTGAAATAATTGATGAACGCCATTACCAGGATTATCTTTTATTTAAATCACAACATCATTTTACTATAATTTTAGCCTCATTATTAAGGGAATTAAATAAGGAGAGTGAATAAACATGCCAGGTTACATGCGAGATCTTGGAAATGGAAAGTATCAATTTGAAGTATCTGCTGGGAGGAAGGGATCCGGAGGAAGAGACAAGCGGTATAAAACTATCACCGCCAGAGGGAAGACTCTGGAAGCAAAACAAAAGTATGCTGAAAAGCAACTTGCTCATTTTATGGCTGAGGTTGAAAGCGGAAATAATATCAAGCCTACAAAACTAACATTCAGTGATTATGTGGATAAGTGGAGAATAAAGGCTGAACGCGACCTGGCACCCAAAACATACTACCGGTACAATGAACTGTTAAAACTCCACATCCTCCCACAGATTGGAGCCTACAAATTGGAAGATATTAACGTCCTTATAATTGAGGATGCTTATAACGAGTTGCGAAAACCTATTAAAAGAGAATACACACTAAAAAGCGGCAAAAAGAAAGTAAAGGAATACACCCTGTCAGAGCAGACATTAAAACATATCCACAGGCTTATTAGTACAATCCTGCAGACAGCTTTCCGGAAAGAATTAATCAGAGAGAATCCGATCACCCGGGTTGATGCTCCCAAGGTCAAGAAGACAGAGCCACCGTCTTATGATGAAGAGCAAATAGCAACCCTTATCGAGGCCCTGGAAGATACAGAACTACAATTTAAGACAGCTGCGCATATCGCGCTTGCTTCTGGATGCCGCCTTGGTGAATTAAATGGTCTGGATTGGATAAATGTTGATTATCCTAAAAGCACAATAGAAATTAAAAAAGCAGGTCAATATTTGCCAGATAGAGGCACCTTTACAAAGGACCCGAAAAACGAAAAAAGCAAAAGAATCGTATCTTTGCCAAGTCCGGTTATGGATTTAATTGCTCAACTTGAACATGAGAAAAAGCTTCTAAAACTCAAGCTAGGCAATAAATGGAAGGGGGGAAGCTTTAAAGATGAGGAAGCGAACCCTAGAGAAGATCTAAAACCAAACAGATTATTTACTCAGGCAGATGGATCACCTATATTTCCGACCACATTATCCCAGCAGTGGAGTAAGTTTGTTAAAGAAAAGGGACTTCCGAAAATAACTTTTCACGGCCTGAGACATACAAGCATATCGTACCTGATAGCCTGTGGACATGATGTCGCGTCTATAGCTAAAAGAGCCGGACACAGTACCCCCAATACCACACTGGGGATGTATACTCATGCTTTTAAAAAGCAGGATGAGGTTGCTGCTTCATATATGGACAAATTATATGTTAAAAAAAATAAAAAACCAGATACAGCTAAACATAGTTAAATCGGTATATATGAAAATTGCCTGTCGGTAAGAGGCCGTAAAACCTTAAAAAGACTTACGGTCTTTTGTTTTATATAAACACATTACAACGCCTTGTTTATTGACTATTCGAGGAATTATTATCTGTCGGTAATACAAACAAACGGTTTTAACATTTTGACTTACGGTTTTTTCTACCGACATTCTACCGACACTTTTTTAAAAATAACGACATATTTTAAGCAACTGGTACAAATTGTAAAGCACCTAAAATATATATATATCAAGCATTACAAACATTAAGAAATTATTAACAATCGTCAATTAGCACTCTCCAAAACCGTAAGTTGCAGGTTCGAGTCCTGTCTCCCCTGCCAGATATAGCAAGCCCTCCGGGGTTTGCTATATTTTTATAAAAAGGTCAATAACGACATTCTACCGACATGTAAAATATTTACTGGCACAATAACGACACCTTTTTTACATGCGAATTGTCGGTAAAAAAAAAGAACCCATTATTTTGTATCTGTAGTAGTCAAATAGTAGTCAATTTTTTATACTGTCTATAATGATATATGCCCCAAAATCTCCCCATCCCGTAAACAGAAAAAGATGCCTGCACACCCGGTCTAGATATAAAAAGTTACAAGAAAATTAACCCCCCTGGCCATAGGGAGGCTTTACCGGAACTCAGGGATCGTAATTGGATCATATCTAAACCAGGGGGGGGGATCTATTAATGAAGAACCCTCTGGAAGTATTATTAATACCGCAACATCACTTGTTCCAAATACAAGCTGCCGCAATTGCTCCGGCAGCTTGTCAATATTCCCAGCCCTTAATCGTTGTGGATGTACTGCTGAAATAGTTGTTCTGTCTTTTGCATCATTTCCGGAGATTCACATATTAAATACTTAAGGCCCTTGCTATTTAATATGTCTGTTTCCGTCCTGTCATATGCTATTTGTGATTATGAAGCCCCCTTGGAACCAAGACGGCCTTATATATAATTCCTTCATAACTCAAAAGCATTGGCAGCCTTTCTCAGCTCATCATCAGGTACCTTGTCGCTCCGGACAGTGTTTTTTTGCGTGTAGATCCTCTTGATCTTCTTGTCGATAATCCTCTCAATCATATTTTCAATATCCCTGGCGTTTGAAATATCCGTATAATCGTTCATATATTCCTGGTGTTTGTTTTTACCATCCTCCGGACGAAGGTCCTTGTTAATCAGCTCACATATATAGAGGCTTATGTTCTGGCTGCCTTTTAGATCCTGTACGTGCTGCCATGCTTCCTCATAGCTCTTTGGAAATGATACTGTAATTCTCCTGTTACTCAAATTTAAGCGCCCCTATCCTTAAAAATCCCTCTACATTACTCCACTGCGCGTCATCAACAACTACCGCGTGAGGAAGAGCTTTTTCAATATTATCCTTGAGAGTTGTGGAAGTGCCCCCAATAAAAACAACTTCCATTGTGTCTACATTGTGATTATTCCTCTTGATCTCCTGAAAGATTCTGTTCAGGTATCCCTTTACCACCCCGTCAACAATTGATACGCTGAAAGGATCAATATTCCCCTTTACCTTAAGCCCGTTATCCTTTAAAATATACTTGGCGTTTTGCAATTCAATGTTTGTTCCGTACTTTGAATTAAGTCTGTTTATAAGCTGTGTCTCAAGCTCATTGCCTCCATGATTCAATGTAAACATGCTGGACAGCTCCGGAGTAAGATTATCATATACTGTAAAATTCATATTCAGGCCTCCAATATCCACAACTGCTGCGCGCTTATTTTTAAACAGGTTCGGATACAGGTACACCACCCCGGACCCTTCTGGAAGGACAAGGATATTGTCAAAGATAAAATAATGCCGCTTGTCAATGAAGCGAAGCGATATATATTTTTGATTCAAAATAAATTCCTTGTATTGCTCCCGGAGGTCTTTATTCTTATAAACCGATACCGGGCATCCAATGACAAGCTGAACCGCCTCCCCGCTTTGTACAAGCTGCGATATGGCCACATAAGTACAAAGCTTATGAACAATATTTGTCTTACTTACATCAAAGTTTTGTTCCTCAGCCAGATCGCCGACAAGATAATTCTTCCGGTCAAACTCAAACGCGTAACTATTCCCCTGAGGCTCAATTCCCATGTCATTTAACATAAGCTTGCTTCTGAACGATACCCTCTTACTTTCTGACAGTCCCTTGGTCATATATTTGCCTGGATCAACCGCTATTAAAACCTTTTTCATAATAACCTCCTGTTTAAGTATGATATTGTTCATATAAATTGTATGAACATTTTAAGCCAGCTGCCGGCACGATCACCGGCAGCTCGTCAATGCTCCCCAGTCCTTAACTGTGGACATATTCCTGGAATAACCGTTCAGCCTCCCGCATCATTTCCGGAGATTCATCTTTTAAACATTCAGGCCCCTTGCTCTCCAATAGAGCCGCTTCGGTTCGGTCGTATGCTATTTGTGATACGGCAATATCAAGAGTGCTGTTGTTCGCATGTTTAAGGACTTTAATAACCTGGTACCGCTTTTTATCCACATGATTGATTGTTCCGTCCTGAACCTTCCTGCAGAGCTCAATTACGCCAATAGCAATAACCTTCCTGCAGAGCTCAATTATGCCAATAGCAATCTCCCTGTTCTCACTTGATAAGCTGTTTAACCTATTATCGCCCATCAACACCCCCGCTTCCCACATCAATCCTGTGGAAATACAGTCCTCAATAAATGGCCGCATCCTGTCTTGAAGCTTCTTTGGAAGTTCGCTTATGAGCTCCGCCTCCTTCAACATAAAACCTTCCGCTTCCTCTGTCGCTGCTTCTCTCACAGTCATATCCTCTTCATGTTCCGTACAATTCCAGGATTCCTTTCCGGCGTCAATTGCCATACACCCCAGTTTGCATAAATGGATCCCCTTCTGCGGATCATCCGGGAAGTGTCTGAATAAAACCTCAAATACTCTATCGTTATGAATGCGGACCAGCTCCTGAAAAGTTAGGTTTTCAACTTCAAGTTTTTTATCCTCTGAAATATTAATCATATCAATCATATTACATTATACCCCTTTCAATAATTTGTTTTTAAGTTCCTTGATTTCCTGTAATAATTCTTCATTACCCGCGATAAGTTCCAGACCGTCATTTATACCCTGGTATGTTTCACGCTGCCTTTTTAGTGTCGATTCTGTTTCAAGGCGCAGCAGGTTTAAACCTTGCTGAATTAATGATTTTTCATAAGAATTGAACAAATAAATACCCCCCTTCATTATTCCCTTGAAAGAATGTCCCATGTCTGATATACTTATGACATGATAACTCTTCAAGGGTTATTGTGGTAAGGAATCCGGTTGACTTTGCGAGAGCTGGCCGGGTTCCCTTTTTACTCTGATTTTTCACTTAACCACTGTAATACATCTTTTTTATTAAATAATACTTTGCTCCTTACTTTGATTGCCGGCAAGCCCTCCTTCCTCCAACGGTCTATTGTTATTTCCGACACTTTAAGCAATTGTGCAATTTCCTGTTTTGTAAGTATCTCGTCATTCAATGGCCACCGCCTCCTTCTTGATAATTATTAAGTCTTTGTGTCTTACAATAATTTCCTTTTCGCCATCCCCAATATAAGCAATTACATTATTTATATTGATTCTGGCAGTATAAACAATGCCCTGTTTTGTAAAATTAAACCTTTTTGCAAACCATACAGCTTTATCATATTTCAATGTCCACGATAGTGCTTTGTGCACATGTGTTGATTCTGTGCTTTCACCCCTGTATATTACTATACAATTATCGCCGTCTGCTTTCTTCTTCAATACCTCGATTACACGTTTAGGAAGCAGCCTTTTGATTTCATCAAGTATATAGTTATATCTAAGCCTCCTAAACCCATAATCAGAGCTTTTGTATGCTTCAATAAATAGTCTATATTTTAAACTGTCAGGTAAATAATTAAATAAGTCTTTAAAAGCATCAATGCAATATCCCCTCTCCCGAACAACTGCAAAAATGCCATACTTTTTTAATTCTTCATAAATATTGTTTTCTTCAATATCCTTACCGTATAATTTTGCAATAGCACATATAGCCTTAGCATTAATTTCACCCATTTTATTATCACCCCTTATCAACGTTTATCTATATTGTACATTGTTTATCATTGTTTGTCAACCCTTTTTTTAAAAAATATTTTCGCTGCGGTATATTATGTTTTCCGAAATATCGTGTTATGGCTTACCCCTGCTATTTTGGCAAGTTCTTTGTCGGTGTGAATAAGGTTATCAGATTTCTGGAAACCTTTTTGACCTCTGCCATCTGATAAGCGTTGATTCTCTTTTGCCCTCTCTCTTATCAACTCTTTCAGTACCAGAGCCAATTCACACCGCTGGCCTGTGGAAAGATTCCTCCTGCCGAATTGGTACCAGGTCCAGTTTTAACAATTTGTCAAAGTGAAGTTCGTTCACGGCCGCGAACAATCTTCAATAGCGAGCTTTTCTGTGGTGTTGATTTTTTGTTTCTCTAATGTTGTAGAAACAGATTCAGGCTTCCTTATTTAACTTTCCTTCGCCTGCCTCTTAAGCTCATCCCATGCGTTTATGGTAACAGTGGATACACACAGCTTAAACTCTGTCCAACTCTTGGAATGTTTGACGGGTAGTTTTACATTTAAAGCCTTGAATCAAAGGAAGGGCATTTTTTGGAGCTCACAGAGGCATATACCTTTTTATGCCTGCAGCCGCTCCGGGAAAGAAAAAATCAGCCAGGCATATTGAATACCTGGCCTTCAAAATCAAACAACTACACAAGCCCTTACAACATGCGGCAGTTTTTCATTCACTGGCGCCGCGCCGGTCACGCCCACCGGCAAAACAGGTCCTTATTGCTCTTTTTAACGCCTCAATAAGAAGGCAGTTATAAAACTTGGCCGGTACCACAGACCGGCCTATATGAAGGTAGCGCGCGGCTTCATTCACCAACCGGCAAGGATCCTTCCTGCTCTTTATTGTCCCAGGAAGAGGACATTTATATAAAGTGTTCTATAACACAACTGTTTGTAATCGTTCGTGGTCAAGCGTCCATGTTTCCACACCCCTTGTGTATGGATTTGCCTCCGCGAGTTTCTCTTTCCTTATTTCAATCCCCCAGGGTGAACGCGCAAGCCTCTTTAATGACTTCCAATACAGCCTATATATTACCGGCCACCTCTCCGGATCTCCTTCAAGTACCCTGGC
>CAZANH010000436.1:0-6810 GCA_964486515.1 uncultured Eubacteriales bacterium | reverse complement strand
ATTGAAGAAGGAATTGATATTATTTTTTCCGGAGCGGGTCTTCCGCTTAATCTTCCAAAATTCCTTAACGGAAAAAGAAAAACCAAACTTGTTCCTATTGTTTCCTCAGCAAGAGCTGCTGGTATTATCACAAAAAGATGGCATGAAAAATATGATTACATTCCTGATGCAATGGTAGTTGAGGGACCATTGGCAGGAGGACACCTTGGGTTTAAGAAAGAACATATCAATAATACCGAATATTCCTTGGAAAAACTGGTTCCGGAAGTATTAAGCGAGATGAAACAATGGGAGAATAAGTATAAAAAGCATGTTCCCGTTATTGCAGCCGGAGGTATATATAGTGGTGCAGATATACGTAAATTTATGGAATTGGGAGCATCAGGAGTACAAATGGCAACACGTTTTGTTACAACAAATGAGTGTGATGCCTCAATGGAATTTAAGAATACCTATATTCGTTCAAAAAAAGAAGATATAGAAATAATTGACAGTCCCGTTGGTATGCCTGGAAGAGTGATCGGTAACAGGTTCATCGATGATGTAAAAGAAGGAAAAAAGCATCCAATAAAATGTCAGTTTCATTGTATAAGGACATGTGATATAAAAAACAGTCCATATTGCATTGCAATGGCACTTATAAATGCACAACGGGGCAATATGGAACAAGGCTTCGCATTTGCAGGGGAAAATGCATATAAAACAAATGAAATTGTTTCTGTAGAGGACTTAATAAAATCATTAATAGAGGAATACGCATATTCAGCTCCAGTTTATGCTTAGGAGAGTGTCAAGGGGACGGGGTTGGTGACAACCAAAGGTTGTCACCAACCCCGTCCCCTTGACATTTTAAGAATTCTCTTGTAAGGTAATAATTAAAGTGATAGTATGTATATGTAGATATGCGGATTCTTTATTATTTAAACATTATTATCGTATAAATACGTAGTAAAACTGTTCAAGTGTTTTATGAACAAATTTTGTCATTTAAGGAGAACATCATTATGAATAATGAAAAACTAGTAATATCAGATATTCATCAGAATTCATACCCGGAGCTATTTAAGAGACATTCCGGCAATCCGATTCTCACATCCAATGATTGGCCTTATCCGGTTCATACCATCTTTAATCCGGCAGCAACCATTTTTGAAAATAAAACTTTACTTCTTGCAAGAGTCGAAGATAGAAAAGGGTTTTCACATTTAACAAAAGCTACCAGCGAAAATGGGGAAAACAATTGGATAATTGACAGTAAGCCTACCCTTTTTGGAGAACCTGATATGCATCCTGAGGAAAGATGGGGAATTGAAGATCCTAGAATCACCTGGATGCCGGGCTTGGGAAAATATTCCGTAATTTATACGGCTTTTTCAAATACAGGTCCACTCGTATCATTAGCCCTGACGGATGATTTTATAAATTTTAAAAAATTCGGCTCCATTATGTCTCCCGATGACAAAGATGCAGCTCTTTTCCCTCGGAAATTTAACGATAGATATATATTGATTCATCGACCTTCTTCCGGGGATAATAATGCACATATATGGATTTCTTCTTCCAACGATCTGAAAAACTGGGGAGATAATCAGATTCTTTTAAACGCGCGTAAAGGCGGATGGTGGGATGCGAATAAAATCGGGCTTTCCCCCCCGCCGCTTGAAACAGATGATGGATGGCTTATCTTATATCACGGAGTAAAACGGAGCGCGTCAGGTTCAATTTACCGTTTAGGATTAGCACTACTGGATTTGGATAATCCGTCAAAAGTTTTAAAGAGAAGTGATGAATGGATTTTTGGTCCACAGGAACCATATGAGATGTTTGGAGATGTTGACAATGTAGTATTCCCATGTGGATGGATTCATGACCCTGTGACCGGAACGGTACGGATGTACTACGGCGGGGCAGATTCCTGCATTGCCATGGCAACAGCCAGGATGAGTGATTTGCTCCAATATATGAAAAATTGTACGGAGCCTGTTGACAATTAAAACATTTCTCCTGGAATTTGATGTCAAGGGGACGGGGGTAGTGACACCCAAAGGGGGTCACTAACCCCGTCCCCTTGACATCACCTGGTAAATACGGCTTCTTCCATAACAGTACTTTCATCATTTCCGTATCTGTTTTTCAATGAAAAATACTCTTCAAGTATATCCCTTGCCACAGGTGCCGTATATGATCCCCATACCCCGTTTTCCACTACAACAGCAACAGCAATCTCAGGATTTTCTGCCGGTGCATAGCATACAAACAGTGCATTTGAAGAGTGTTCCGCTTCTTTTCCTGTTTCAGCGGTACCTGTTTTCCCTGCAACTGTTACCGGGAAATCTTTAAACACTTCTGCCGCAGTCCCTTCAACCGAATGTACAACAGAAATCATTCCTTGCTTTACTGCATCGATTGTTTTTGAACTAACAGGAATTTTATCATATTCCGGAATGGTTTTATTTACAATTGACCCGTCATATTTCAATATCGTTTTAATGGTATACGGCTTATATAATTTACCTCCGTTTGCAAGAGCACTTATATAACGTACAAGCTGAATCGGCGTAAATACATTGTTAAACTGGCCGATTGCCGTCTGCGCTGTATCAGCAGGCCACCATTCATCATCATATATGCGCTTTTTGGACTCTCTGCCCGCTCTTACTCCTTTTGACTCTCCAGGTATATCCAAGCCGGTATATTCCCCTAGTCCAAAATACTTTGCCCATTTTTCAAGATTATCTATACCTGTCCTGTAACCAAGTTCATGAAAGAATAAATTGCAGGAAGTCTCAAGTGCTTTTTTGAGCTTTAATGGCCCGTGCGCTCCCATACCCATCCTGTATTCAAGGCACCAAAATTCCATATTTCCAATAATTTTACGGCCTGTACATTCAATTACAGTATCAGGTGTGATAATACCCTCTTCAAGTCCTGCTATTGCAGTAATAGGTTTATATGTTGACCCCGGTGCGTACTGTCCCTGGATTGCCCTGTTAAGTGCCGGTTTACCAGTATTCATAGGATTATAGAGTTCCAATATTTTTTTCTGGGACTCAGTATCAGAAACATCTGCTAGAAAAATTGAAGGATCATATGATGGATAACTTGCCATAACAAGAACTTGACCGCTGTTTACATCAACGGCAACAGCCGCACCTGCATTTGCATCACCATGGTTCCTGCTGCCGCCTTTTCCACTCTCTCTTATATCTTCTATACAATTTTCAAGTGATTCCATTGCTACTTTTTGCAGCTTTGTATCAATTGTAAGGATAACATTATTTCCAGGTATTGCAGGTACACCTGACAGCTCATCGGTAAGCCTTCCCTTCGTATCAACCTCAATTCTGCTTTGACCGTTTTTCCCTCTCAAGTATCTTTCAGCTGCCAGTTCTACTCCTGTTTGCCCGATTATATCATTACTTCCGTATTCTTCTTCTTTTAACTTTTCATACTGTTCCGCACTGATTTGCCTTACAAAACCTAAAACATGTGCATATGGTTCAGCATCAATATATTCTCTTATCGGAACAATGGATGTTGTAACTCCCGGGAACTCATGCTGTCTTTCTTCAAGTTCTGCTGTAGTTTTCAGGTCAACATCCTCTGCAAGTCTGACCGTTCCTCCAATATCAAATGTCCATTTGTTTTTAAGTATTTCATATCTTAAAACCATTATCTTGTACGCTTCGTCATCAGTATAAGTCCCATCTATTTTAAATAACGTATCCCTGATATATTCAAAAACCTTTTCCGGGAACTCCATTACATTTTTATGTTTTACGCCCAAAAGCTCCCCTGTCTGCCATGCAATTACCTGTTCACCTGTTTTGTTATTAAAAGAAACAGGATTTATAGTCAGGTACTGTTTAAGAGTATTCTTATATTTATCTCCGTTTTTTTCAAAAATATTGAATATTCTTAACAACATCTCATTAAGTTCTTTGTTTTTAATCTCGGTGTTAATAATATCCACATTGAATCCCTGTCTGTTGGATGTCACAGGTATTCCGTTTCTGTCTAAAATATTCCCTCTTGGAGCTACAACAGTCCTTTCCTTTAACACCCTTTTTTCGGATATTTCTTCAAGTTCCTTACCATGTACAATTTGAAGGTCAATAAGTTTCAATACTATTATTACACCAAGTATGATGAAAAATATTGCAAGTATTATATATCTGTTTTTCAGTAAATCCTTCAAAGCCCTGCCCTCCCATGTCAGTAATCATTAACATTTTCGAAGCGGTTTGTTATTTTTACCGTCAGTAAATATACAGGTATTGATATTGCACTGTTATATACGGCTTCAGGTATAATTATCCTTCTTATGGGATAAAACAATCCGATATTTCCCAAGAAAATATCACCTAGGTATCCAAAGAAATAAACTGCAAACTCATATACAAAACTCCATATAAATGTAAACAGTACTACAACTACAAAATTTTCCTTATATAAGCCTTTATTTGAAGAACCTGCTGCATATCCAAGAAACATTCCCAAAAGTGCATAAAACCCGATCGAATACCCAAAAAGTATATCCTGCAGCAGTCCTGCGGCAAATCCCACACATGCTCCTTCGATACTTCCATTCAACAGTGCGATACATATTACAAGAGTAATAATAATATTCGGTTTAATTCCAAATATATTTAAATATTCAAGGATAGTTGACTGTATTAATATTATTATCAATATTGTTAATGCATAAAATAACACTTTTACTTTCATTTACCATCTTCGCCATTTAATTTATTTTTCTTTCTTAAAATATAAACCTCTTCAATTTTCTTTAAATCAGCCTCAGGCTTGATAATCCCATAATGGCTCATATCACTTCCACTTTTTCTGACCTCAGTAACTTTTCCTATTACTATCCCCATTGGATAAATTCCCCCGAGACCGGAAGTTTCAATAATATCTCCAACTTCCACATTTACATCGAACGGTATATAGTCCATCCTGCAAAAGCCCTTTTCCTTAAGCCTGACATCTCCCCTTACCCTCACATACCCTCCATCTTCACCTCTGATACGTGCACTTATAACACTGCCCTCATCAATAACCGAAATAATTATTGCGGATGTAAGCCCGGCTAATTCCACACGTCCCACAAGCCCTTTATTTTCACTCACTATAGTATCATTGAAATTAATACCGTCTTTTGTACCTCGATCTATCCTGAATACATTAAACCAGTTTCCTGGATCCTTTGCAATTATATTGCCGCCAATGATTTCATAGTCATCAAACCTGTTCTTGAGATTCAAAGCCTCCATTAACTGCTCATTTTTATCCTTAAGTATCTTATAATTTCTATTCTCATTTTCAAGTTCCTTAATTCGTTTTTTAAGTTCTTCATTTTCATTTTTCAGCTTATCGATATTTTCAAAATATTTTAGACTGTCACTGATTTTCCGGCCTGCAGAAGTAAATAATTCCTGAATTGGCGCAAGTGGCACACTTATTATGTCCCTGACTGCGTTCAACTTGCTGTCAGGTCGGGATGTTACGCCAATAATTATAAGAAGCATTACAGTTATCAGTGTTAATATGAATATCCTGCTCCTAAAAAAACCAAACAAAGGATAATCTCCCTTCCATATTGGAAACGTAATAATCAGTTATTTCATACGTTCTCATGTTTTATCGGTAACAGTTACTATTATACTGTTTATCCCTTTTTCTTAGGAGAAATTAACACCTTTTTGAGTATTTCAATTTCATCAAGTACCTTACCCGTTCCTACAACCACGCAATCAAGAGGCCTCTCAGCTATTGACACCGGCATTCCTGTTTCCTCCTTTATAAGTGTGTCAAGTTCGCTAAGCAGTGCACCTCCTCCTGCAAGCATTATACCCTTGTCCATTATATCGGATGCAAGTTCCGGAGGCGTCCTTTCCAGTGTAAACTTAATAGCATCCACTATTGCGTTAATAGGTTCCTTTAAAGCTCCCATAACTTCCGTTGACGTTATCGAAAGATTTTTTGGCAAACCCGAAACCAAATCCCTTCCCCTTATATCCATCGTTTCGTCATTTTCTTTCGGATATGCCGTTCCAATGGTAACTTTAATATTTTCGGCAGTTCTTTCCCCTATCATTAAATTATATTCCTTTTTAATATAATTCACAATAGCTTCATCAAATTCATCTCCTGCAATTCTCAATGACCTGCTTGTAACTATCCCTCCAAGGGAAATAACTGCAACCTCACTTGTTCCTCCTCCAATATCAACTATCATACTTCCAGTAGGTTCTTCAACAGGCAGGTTTGCGCCAATGGCGGCAGCCATAGGCTCTTCTATAAGATATGCTTCTCTCGCACCTGACTGAAGTGTAGCTTCTTCCACAGCCCTTTTTTCAACCTCAGTAACGCCTGAAGGGACACATATGACAACCCTTGGCTTTGATAATATCTTACCTGTAATTGCCCTCCTGATAAAATATTTAAGCATATTCTGTGTGATCTCAAAATCTGCTATAACTCCATCTTTCATTGGCCTTATGGCAGTAATATTTCCTGGCGTCCTGCCAATCATTTTTTTGGCAACATCTCCAACTGCCAGA
The DNA here is from genome assembly GCA_964486515.1 of uncultured Eubacteriales bacterium. Classification (GTDB taxonomy): domain Bacteria; phylum Bacillota; class Clostridia; order Acetivibrionales; family CAZANH01; genus CAZANH01. The sequence continues at coordinate 244 of CAZANH010000436.1, read as the reverse complement.
ATATTTCCCGATTTTCGATTTATTGCAACTACCGAAGGTTCCCTCAGTATAATTCCTTTTCCTTTTACATGAACAAGCGTGTTTGCAGTACCTAAATCAATTCCTATGTCTTTTGCAAAAAATCCCATACGCTTTTCCTCCATTTTAAAAAGCAGTTTTTCTTTCGTATAGCTGTTACAATATTTTAAGCCATTTAAAAGATAATTTCAATCAGTTTCCCAAAATTTTTATTTAAATTTTATAA
>CAZANH010000435.1:0-2607 GCA_964486515.1 uncultured Eubacteriales bacterium | reverse complement strand
GCCCCAAATTGCAAAACATACCCTGTGAATAGATTTTTTTCTGAAATCACAGGGTATGCTGAATAAGAATTTATTTTTCAGATATCCTCATGAAACATTCTGCTATCTGACCACAACATCATCAAAGGTAGTTTTTATATAATATGCCTGCAGTGCTATTTTACCGTCCGGGAATACCATTGTCCATTCTACGTCAATCAACCAAGTATATCATAAAATATATCAAATATCTTTATGCACATGGCCTGCTCAAAACTGATTTTTCCTGGGAGAAGGAGGAAAACTGGAAAACTAAAACATATGATACCCTCCGTAAAGCATCCGTAATAATCCCCGGGCCCTCCTCATCGTGGGATGATTTGTCACTGGCATATCTTGACTTCTGCCATCACGAGAAGGATCTGTCTTTAAAAAGTATTCGTCATGAGCAAAGATACCTTCATGCATTTTTCTGCTGGATCAGGGAATCGGCAGTAAAAGTGGGAGTGTCCCAGCTTACCGGAAAATTGGTAAAAAGCTATATCGACAGTCTCATATCAAGAGGCCTTTCCAATGTTTCGGTCAGGCATCATCTTAACACCATAAAGGGGTTTGCTGCCTTCCTTCTTGAATACGGTATCATCGGTCAAAATCCTGTTGCAGGTATCAGTATCAAGTCAAATGAAAAACGGCCCAAAGCTGTCCTTTCCTTGCAGGAAAGGGACCTGCTGCTTTCATCTCCATTAAGGCTCATGGAACAGCAATGCCATTCTTCCAGGCATGCTTACTCCGAATTTTTCCTTGCACGGGACTTGTGTATCCTGCACATGTTCATCACAACCGGTATCCGCCTCCAAGAAATATCCGGACTCCGGGTTTCCGACATTGACCTTGATGATAAAATCATTACCATTAGGGGCAAGGGCAGCCGCAGCCTTGTGGCAAAAGGACGGTATCTGTTCCTGGACCATCCGGGTACCTTCCACTCATTATCAAACTACCTCAAGATACGCAGTGAAGTAAAGTCACCCTGGCTCTTCATTACTCCCAATGGAATTAAACTGCAGCCGCCCTCTTTCCAGGATATTGTCGCCTCCTATGGTAAGCTGGCCGGTATTGACAAAAGAGTCAATCCTCAACTGCTAAGAGCTTCTTTTGCATCATGGATGGTCGAGAAAGGCATTGACCCTGTAGCCTTGAAAGAACTTATGGGACACAACAGCATCAGGACTACTTTCAGTTACTACGTATTCCTTAAGCAGGAGCATGTGCGTAAAACCTGGGCGGAATGCAATCCTTTGTCCGTAATACTATCCAGGAAGGAGAACAAACTGCAATGACTCAACTACCTCTCGAAGCTCTGGAATTTCTTGATGCCCTTTCCATTGAAAAAAACTATTCATCCAATACCATTTTATCTTACCGCAGAAATCTGAGTCAGTTCTTTCAATGGCTTGAAATCAATCATCTGCCAATGGATGTCAGTAGTCTTGATACCGTTACGATTCGGCATTATATAACCTTTCTCAAGGGACAAGTTAAACATATATCCATTAAGCAAAAATTAGCCACTTTAAAGTCATTCTTCAAATATCTTGAAGAAATTGTTGAAGGCATCAGATTACCTGCCATACCCAGACATATGAAAAAAGAACGGATGCCTGTTGAAACCATATCTCTTCAGGAAATACTTGTTATCCTTGAAGCCGTTACAAAACGTAAGCTTGAGCTATCACACGCCCTTTCTGTCAAAAAAAGAAATGTTTCCAGACTCCAAAAGCAGCTTGATAACTGCCGGCGGGACATTGCAATCCTTGCCTTACTCTCCGGGACCGGTATCAGGGTTGGTGAACTTACAGCCATAAATATTGATGATATCAATATTTGTGATAAAACTGTTATCATCCATGGGAAGCGAAACAAGGTACGAGAAATCTTCTTTGATGTCCCAACTATTGAGAACCCCTTGTTGGAGTATTTAAACTGGCGAATTTCGCTAAACAAGGATTCTCAAGCACTGTTTTTGAATAGCAAGGATATGCAGCGCATGACCCCCAGAAGTGTTCAGAGAATGCTTAAAATTTACCTCGAAATTTCCGGCGTGTCCCAGGGGGTTACACCCCATATTTTGAGGCATAGTTACGCCTCAATATCCATTGAAAAGGGGGCAAACATCAAAGCTATTTCACAATTGCTCGGGCATTCTCATGTTGGAACCACTCTTGAATACTATACCCATTTGTCAAAAGACCATTTAAGGGCAGTATACCGTCAATCTCATCCCACCTCTGAAGTTGATAAATCTTTGACAGAGATCATGGAAAGCCGTAAAACAATCCTGACCTGTCTTTAAAACGATTTTCTATCATCTTTGCCTGTGTGTTAACAATATGTATTTGTCAATGTTCATTTTTGATTGGTTCTTTTTTATGAAACACAGAGATATCTTGAGATATTCTGCGATTTCGTCAAGTAACGTCGCATAACTGCATAACGACACCAAGGATTTGATTTGTAGTTTATCTGCATCCATTTATCGAATACATAATGAAGAAATAGATTGCTTAAAACAGGAGAAATGACTCCTCCTTGCGAAACTGTTTTGAAATTTGAAACGGTTTATTGTCG
>CAZANH010000434.1:0-2449 GCA_964486515.1 uncultured Eubacteriales bacterium | reverse complement strand
GGACACAATCCATAACTCATTGCTTCAAGCAATCCAATGGACATGCCTTCTACTGTTGATGGCAGCACATAACAAAACGCACTGCTGTAAAGTTCCTTAAGCAATATACCGCCGACCTCACCCGTAAATATAATACTGCCGCTTTCATTCCTTTTTAACCTGTTTAAATAAGAATCCGTTTCGCAGCTTCCTCCTGCAATAACCAGTTTGTATCCCGTATCTATACCCTTAAAGGCTTCAATAAGAAAGTGGCAGCCCTTTTCAGGTACTATTCTCGAAAGGAACAAAATATAGTTCTTTCTCGAAAGGCTAAACCTTTTGATAATACCCGGCTCCGCCCTATCCTGTTTTCCGATTCCGTTAGGTATACAGCAAAGCTTTCTGCCGCTCTTTTTATAATAATGCATGAGTTTTTCAGATACGGTAATAATCCTCTCGGCAAATTGTTCACATATCCATGACCCTGCTTTAAGGTATGCCTTTGCAAACATACCCCACTTCCCTCTTTCCCAATCCGCTGCATGAACAGTCACTACAATCTTCTTTCCAAAAATCCCAGGGATAAAGCACATGGCTGCAGGCCCGACAGCATGGTAATGGACAATGTCATAATCCGCAAAAGCTGCATGCAGAGAAGCCAGTATGGAATATATAAAAGCTCCGATTCCTTTTATATTGAGACTGTAAATATTTTTTACGTCAATACCTTTATAAATTTTCTCAGCAGAATCATTGTATCCCTGCCTGTTGTAAACGGTTACTTCATGTCCTCGTTCAACAAGCCTTCTGCTGATCTCTTCAACATGTTTTTCAACACCGCCCGATACCGCGGGAATACCTTTTTGTCCTATCATCGCAATTTTCAAGGTTCTTTCAATTCCATCCCTCTCATTAACGACCATTTGTTTTTTACTATCCAGGCTACAGGTTTAATTATATTCTTCTTCATTGCGGGTGCGGCGCTTCCAATCATCCAGCAGTTCTTTTCACATTTTGAAACCGCGGCTCTTACCTCGGAAGCTTCAGGGGAATTCCATATTTTCTCAAATAATTTGTATTTGATATTTCCCATGGACGTCTCCATGCCATTGCACGGCATTATCTCTCCCAGAGGATCCATAAAGAATACATCGGTACCCATATAACAGGGAAGAAGCCTGGGATTACCCTTTACATAATTTACAAGCCCATAATTAAAATACGCCCTGAACCAATTTTTTGGCTGTCTGCTTCCAAGAAGCTTCTCAATCAGTTTTTTTAACTCATCTTTCACTGCTGCGGGCTCTTTTATGGAGTTGTCATACTTATGAAAATAATATGAATTATGAACAACCGCCGTTGCAAATTCAACTCCAAGCCATTCCGAAAGGGAGTACAGTTCAAGCAGGTCTTTCGCATTATCATCCGAAACAGTAATACCAAATCCGATATCCTTAAGCCCTATTTCATGAAGCCTCAGCAGACTCCTCAAAGCATGATCAAAACCGTCCTTCAATCCCCTGAGTTCATCATTGGCAGCGGGAAGGCCTTCTATACTGATCCTTATACCTATATCTTTGTTCTTTCGTGCAACATCTGCAATTCTTTCCGTAAAATAACCGTTTGTGCTTATTACAACCCTTTTTGACCTTTCCTTTACAACCCTTACAATTTCATTTATATCTTCGCGTATGAAAGGTTCTCCTCCCGTAATATTGGCAAACTTTAATCCGTGTGGAATTTTTCCAATATCACTTACCGATATCTCTTCATCTGGTTTTGTAGGATACTTCCATATCGAGCACATCCTGCACCTGGCATTGCACCTGTATGTTACAGCTATAAGCGCTTCCATTTCTGCACTTCCTCCTCACATTTTCAATACACTTATACCCTCCTTGAAACAATACGTTAACATTATATTTACAGTACATATAAATTGTTACTTATACAAAAATGTCCAAGGAGTTATTCGTGGGAAACTGATTTTAAACAATGTTGATGCTTAGATTTCCGGGCATCCGTCAGTTGATAGTAATTTCAGGGAACTGATTGATAAAGATGGATATTATGTTGACAAGACTTTCCTTATTAAGAATCTTATTGATAAACCGGATAAGATAGTGCTAATAACCAGACCGAGAAGATTTGGCAAGACTTTGAATATGCTTAAGTATTTTTTTGAGATACCTGAATGCAGAAAACACGAATTGGAGGATATAGATACCGGCTATCTGTTTGAAGACCTGAAAATCTTCAATAGCAGTGGAATATATCCGGAAGGAAAGGCATCTATAAACAGATGGATTGCGATGTAACACCTTATTATACTTAAAAATATTCCTGCCAGAATTTTTTTGTTAGAATATATTGTTTGTAATATCAATACCCTCTTTTTTTATTTCGTTTATAAAGAAATTGTCATTTCCTTCATATTCATCTAAACCTATAGGCACCGGTTCAATGTCTG
>CAZANH010000433.1:0-4168 GCA_964486515.1 uncultured Eubacteriales bacterium | reverse complement strand
GTTCTCTGTATTTACGCCAGTCATAGTATAATTTCTTTCCAGTTTTTTTATCAATACTTTGTAAACGATGTGTATCAAAAAATCCAATTCGTGCATATAAAGGCCGCTCCTTTGTATATTCGTTGTCAAGATATTCTACTACCATATCCGTTACTGCATCTGCATGATGACCTCTATTGAAAAAGAGCTTTTCAAACCCCAGCTGCTTTGGATCCTTTACCTCATGCTGGTAACCAAAGAGTGTGGTTTCATATTCGTTTTCTCGAAATAGCATTGCATCCGTTTTGTTACATTCTGGCAAATTCCACTCTATGTTCACCAGTCCCATAAGGCCATTTACATGTGGATATTTCCCAGTAACAATCGAACCCCTGCTTGGGCTGCATATTGGTGCAGTACCAAAATGACTGTCAAACCGTACTCCCTCACTGGCAAACTCATCAAAGCATGGTGACTTGATGTCACTATTCCCGTAGCAGCCAAGGCTTGTTCCAATATCATGCACCACTACAATTAATACATTTGGTCTTCTCCCCTTATTTGTATCACTTGTCTCCATAATTCGTTCTCCTATTTCATAATATTTGTATTAATTGTATTATAAATAACACTATATTTATATACTGTTTTTTTTCCTGACATACTGTTTTTTTAGTATGTTTTTATGAATACAATTTGAGATTTTACAGCTGTAATACCAACAAATTAAACTTCTTTTAGAAAGACAAGATCTATCCAAATCCTGTACAGCCAAAGGTTGTTCCAATGTCATGCAACAAAACCATCAATAAATCTGGTCTTTTTTAATAGTCCGAACTCCTTTTTATCTAATAGTGCTATAAATCATATAACCTATTAACATATTCAGGAGCCCGGACTTTATAACAGCTCACAGATCCTTTTAAATTAACGTCCAAAAAACAAACTCTCTTTTGTTTTCTCTATGATCCGCTAATTATTTTGATCTATCATATATTTTTTGTTGGGTGCTGACAAGATCATCCACGCCTAATTTCTTCAGATCATTCACATACTTGTCAAAATTTTCTATGGGTTCGGCACCAAGGATGAACTTAGCTCTCATCTCTATGACATATGTCTCCAGATCATTTGTCTTTACACTAAGGAATTCCTGCTCTTCCTCTGTCATATACATAGGAGGCAAAAGATATTGTGCGTACTCCTTAAGTCCCCATAAACCATTTAGAAAATACTGATTTTTTTCGTTAACAATTTTTTCATAATATTCCTTTATTGGGATATTTGTAGGCAGACCATTTGTAGATGGTGCTATATCCATATTCCTCCATTTCCACCCATCAGTGCCATATTTTTCTGGTATTAATACGTCATAGCTACTCCTGTCGTCGCTCCATTTATATCCATACTCTGCATCTTTTGGCCTTTCTCCTACTACAGGGTCATACCAATACAACATTGTACCTTCTTCTGAATATAGATGATCAAACCACCTTATTGTAGCTTCGGGATATTTGTTGCCGCTTGTTAATGACGCACCAGTTGGTCGGATATTTGTATTGAACGGCCACATTCTTGTGCTATTAAATTTACTGGTCATAGGTTTGATTGTGCGGTAATTATGACTCAATTCTAGAGGTAAAGCGCCATGCGGTGCAGCATTTTGACTGACAGCCACCTTGTAGTCCTTAAATTTGGCTGTAAATTGAGCATTGTTATGCGTAAAGTATTCCTGATCAAGAAGCTTTTCATCATACAGCTTTTTCATAAAGGTAACATATTCCTTGAATTCCGGCTGAGCTGGGAAATAAACGATTTTACCATCTTGAAGATTAATTCCGAAATTTGCATAGCCAAGTGCAGTAATGATGCAAAAGGTCCCCTGCATCGTCAAACCACTCACATATCCTGACATTGGAATAGTATCATTTTTGCCGTTCTGGTCAGGATCTTTATCCCTGAAGGCGACCAAGACATTATAAAAGTCGTCAAGGGTTTCGGGCTCTTTCATGCCTACATTTTCAAGCCACTTAACATTGATCCATTCTCTGGCAGCTGGCATATCATGAGGAGTTAAGTTAACATATGGCAATGAATAAATTTTACCGTCTGTTGCAGTTATAATGTTCTTTACAATAGGCAATTCTGCCATAATTCCTTTAAGATTTGGCGTATAAGTGCCAAGATAAGGAGTAAGGTCGATTAGAGTTCCTGTTGCTCCCCAGGCTATATGATCTGCAGTACTAGGTCCTGTCCCCATAAATGCATCAGGCAGTCCGTCAATAATAACTGCCCATTCATATCTTTCCATTACTGTATTGTTGAGTTCTACATCATGCAGAATATCCACCGGTATGGGTGAACAATCCTGAATACGTTCCACTCCTCTTTTCTGTATGGTTGATATGCTTCCATTAAGTAAAATCAGTCCTTTCATGTTCCATCAACTCTTGTCGCTCCTTTTCTTTTAATTTCCAATCAACATCACTCTATACATGTGCAGTTTTCAACAATGCTCTCATATCATCGCTCCCGTCCATATCAACATCTACATCAAGTGTCAAAGGAGCATCATTAACAAAACTGATTTCGTTCCCCTGAAAATCCATAACTTATAACTTCTTCTCTGCTGCTTATTTTACATCAGCATCTTCCATAACCGCAACAGGTGCATTACCTCCTAATTCCAGCGAAAAATGTTTTATAGAAGTTGTACTATCTCTTATCACACTTAGTCCTGTTTCAGTTGAACCTATCATTGTAACTCTTGAAGGAGAACATACAGGAGAGCCGGCATACCAACTTGTAAAGCGCACTCCATTTTTACAAAGACGGTCTATATTTGGTGTTTTAAAATCTGTTGCTCCCATACATGACAAATCCCCGTATCCCTGATCATCTGTCATAATAATTATAATATTTGGTTTTTTCATACAAAATGCTCTCATCTTCAACTAACCTAATATCTCTCTCCTGTGACTTCTGTAATTGCACTTTATATTCTGCTGTTAGATATAGTGCTTTTTCTTTTAACATGTCGGATGTTTTCTTACCATCAATTACAAGTGACCATACTTCTTTATCATTCCATTCTTCTATTTTATTAACTATTTCAGTTGGTAACAATCTATCACCCTTTGCTTTATTTAAGTAATATTTATATTCATCAACAGTTATCCTTTGCTCATCTATTGTAGCAAGAGAATTATTGTTATAATAGCTATCCTGTATAGAACGATAAACAAAAAAGCCCGCAACTATTACAAAAACAACAAATAATACAATAATACCAACCTTCGATCGATGTCTTGTAGCATTTTTATAAGGTTTCTTATTTTTAGTATCTGTATTTTGTTTGTTTTTTTCTGTTTTATCTGGGTTTTCATGCAAACATCTCTCCTTTTATATTCACTTTTTTAACATTTCCAATTATTCTTATTATCTAAATGTTGCCCAATAATAGTCCTAATTTGCCAAGATTTATATGACGCAGCGGGATACCAGTATACCCAACAGAGCATTATTCCTGATTATTTTACAGCCAGATCAACAAAAACCAGTTTAACCCCTTCTCCCTTATGCATAGAAAACTCTATTTGGTTTATTCCATCTTTAAGTATATCATTAGGTACAGTCCACGCTCGATGCTGTTTAGAATTCCCAAGCAATTGAGGATAGGGATTATCGTAGGGCTCCGAACGGTCCATGGTTTCTTTTAGTTTCGTACCATTGATGGCTGCTGTCCACAGACTATCTCCCATATCTTTTTCAGCCTGTATTCTTAGTTTCCCATTGGTCTTCCATCCACCTTCCGGTGGGACCATATCCTGTTTGAGTGTCAGGCCTTCCCCGGCATTGATATCAGCAGGCAATCCTGTTCCTCCCCAGCCTTCAGATATGATATAATGCTGGGGTTGTTTTGAAAGCCATTCGTAAGTGCCCAGACCTTTATGGATAAAAAATGGTGGTTCGGTAGCCGGTCCCCTTTCTCCTATTCCATGTTGACGATAGTATACGAAATTGAATGTGCTGCATCCATCACTTCCCCTTGATTGGGCAAGATAAGCAGCTGTATAGTATTGTACAGGAGTTGTACGCCTTTGAAGAGTGTTGTCGTAAATTCTTACACCTTCAGGATCCGGCTCTTTCCTTTGATGAACAGTATGGCATAATTCAAAATATAAGCTGG
>CAZANH010000432.1:0-4133 GCA_964486515.1 uncultured Eubacteriales bacterium | reverse complement strand
TTATTTTTATCAATGATTCATCTGATGAATATGATGTTTTATTTTTGGTGATTTTACGTAATTGTCTATGATATCCTTCAATTGTATTGGTAGTACTATCACGATATCAGCATAGTACTACTTATACCGATAAAAAAACTATGCCGATATTTTTGGGATATCCAGTATTTATGAAGGTCCACAGAAAAATATCGGCATAGTTTTATAAACGATAAAGCTTTTTCATAATATTTTTTTTCTTCCATATCTTTTCTTCTGAATTTGTTGACGGATTTGCTTTTTCCAATGCTTGGGCAAGTGTATGTAATGTTGCAAATGCATAAAAGCCATTGGTAGTAGAAATGTTTTGGTGACCAAGCATTTGTTGAATATAGGATAATGGACATCCAGCCTGGTAGAGATCCATTGCCCGGGTTTTTCTGAGTAAATGAAAATGTATTTTTTCCGGCATATGAATATCGACTCTGCACTGATTAGCATATTTTTTTAGTACCTTTTGCATTGTATCATCGGACAACTCATGAATCCTTCCGTGTGTAGATGCATAAAACAATGGCCTCCCGGGATTCATATCTGAATGAAATTCTCTGAGGTATTTATTCAGATATGAAACGGTCTTAGGCATCAAAGGAACATTTCTGTATTTTGAACCTTTTCCAAAGATGCTGGCATATGGCACGTCGGCATCAAGATGCAGATTTCCCACTTTCAAGGAAATCAACTCACCAACACGCACTCCCATATCGTAGCCAAGAATTAACATCATCTTATTGCGCCTTCCAGTTCTCTTGTCCATCTTTGGCACATTCAGAATAGCTGCCAACTGATAATTCTCAAAATATTCAATTTCTGTAGCTGGTATTTTAAACCCTGAGATTGTCTTACATGCCACATACAAGGGAGTGACATCAATTGATTCTTCCGAAGCAAAAGAAAGTAATGATTTAATTGCTGTCATCCGAAGGTTGCAGGTTTTAGCAGCCCATTTACTGTTCATCCAAAGCAGGTATTCTTTGAGATTAACTTTATTAAAATCATCAAAACTGATTTTACTACGATTCATTCCCTTGGTTTCTTCAAGATAATCTATATAAGTATTTAATGAAGTCCTGTAGGAAGAAACCGTATTTGAGCTTTTCTTTCTTATTTCTGGTAGTTCGTGATTCAGAAATTTTCCGGCTGTCTCCCAGAAAAATACACTATTTTTATTTTTTGAATTCTTCTTCACCATGACATTATACGTCCGGAATAAGGGATTCGGAAGGAAGGGATTTTTTTATAATGGTGCCATAGATGTCTGGAACCAGATGAAAGTAGTATAGGGTATTTTCTACATCAGAATGACCCATATATCTCATTAGATATGGCAACATAGCATTGATATCCCGTCCTTCACGTAACCATTTGTTCATGTTTGCATATGCGAAGTGGTGCCTGAAATCATATGGGCGAATACTTATGCCGGAATCCTTCTTTTCAGGAAAAGCTTTAAACCAAAATCTGTGAAAATTCTTTACAATCATGTTTGCACCATATGGCTGATCTTTTCTGTTGGGAAAGAATGTCTCCCTGTCCGGAAAAAAAATACTGATTTCCTGGTCATAATTCTTCAGGTATTCTGCCAAATCATTGGAAACAAAAATCCGGCGGCTCTTAGGTCCTTTGGACTGTAAGATGTCTAAATATCTCTCGCCAAGATGTACGTTTTCACAACGTAGTGTCCTAACCTCCTTGCATCGTAATCCACAGCAATATAGGCTCCTGTACATAGCTGGAATGACAAGATGCCTTCCCTTATAATGCGGATCTTCTTTTACTTTGTCACACTCCTCAAAGAATGATGTTATTTCTGACGATGTAAAAAAATATGGCTGGACAGGAGTAGGTAATCCCACTCTTTTTGCAGGAATCAAATATGTATCTGAATATCCTCTTCCAATAAGATATCTGCCAAACTCACGAAGAACAGCAACAACGTTATATAAACCACCGGGGCCATTTGCATATTTACTCAGAAATGCTTCTATAGAATCTTTTGTTGGAACGATTTCATTAGGTCTCCAGTCTGCTGAAAATGCCACATATTTTTTCAGGTAATATTCCCCTTGTGTATAGACGTGTCCGTTACTTCTCTTATAAATCAAAAACTCATCAGCCAGTTGCGTTAGATTTATATTTTTCATAGTGGCAGGCCCTCCTTTCTAACAGGAGGCAACGAAAGGGTACAGGAAGCCAGTGTTTCCTTATCTGTTGACAAATATACTGTTACAATATTTGGATCTTTATGTCCCAGAGCTGCAGAAATATCTGCCATTGGAACACCTGACCTAAGCATTTTTGAAGCAGCATTATGCCTGGTCATCCGGCTTCCAGTTATCCTCCCGTTCTTCTGAACACCGGCTTTTTCTTCCATTTCCTGCAAAATTCGGCGTATTGCTGTCGAACCATCAAGCTTTTCAAATGGTGCCAAGCTCCTTAAAAACAGATACTCAGAATCACTGTCCGGCCTTTCATTCAGGATATAATTCACAATAGCATTCCCATATGAGCTTCTAAGTGGAATGTTTAAAGGACGTTTTGTCTTGTCCTGAACAACCTGAATGATGTCTTTATCCCAGTCAATATCTGTCAGTTTTATTTCGCAGACATCGACTCCACGCAGCCCTGTTTCCATCAGTAGTGTACATATGGCCAGATCTCTTTTTGATAAAACATCTTTAGATAGGATCTCTTTTATAGATAAACATTCTTGTTCATCATAAACTTCAATGATTTTTCTTTCTCGGGGAAGATGAGTCGGCAGCTCTAGTAGAAACTGTTTCGTATAATTATGACTGGACAAAAACTGACGGAAACCGGATAAGGCACTGGATATAGTTGTAGGTTTGAAGTAATCTTTCTGATAAAGAGATATGATAAATGTAGTGACATCATTTGTTTGGATATCACAGAGATCCCTGTATCCTTTTTCCTGGCAGAAGATAAGGAAATATGAAATGATACGTTTATAACTGCACACAGTATTAAAACTCAACTCTTTTTGCTTAAATATATGCAGGACATTTTTCAACAAAAGCCGAAAAGTCGGTTCTTTTATTAAAGTCGAATTATCCCCCTGTTTTCTGCGTGACCAATCTACAAAGCCGTTTTCCATAAGTGAAGTCAATAGATTAATACAACGGATCCGTTGACGTTTCTTTATAACATCAGGCTGTCCGGTCTTAGGATTTAAAACATCATTTTGAAATACTGAGAATAATTTTGGTGTAGGATGGTCAACAGCCATTTTTTTAGAAAGGCGTTTTAAACAATTGAAGCAGAAGCGATAGTTTTTTATAGTTCTCTGCCTGTATTTTTGTTTAACCATTCCATCCAAAACCATCTGGATAAGGTCTTCAAGTTTCATTTCATCTTTCATAATGAGTACACCTCCATGTTTTTTATGATTTAAGCATGAAGGATTATACTTTTTTATTCAAGCGTAAGATAAAACTATGCCGATATTTTTCTGTGGACCTTCATAAATACTGGATATCCCAAAAATATCGGCATAGTTTTTTTATCGGTATAAGTAGTATAAATTATTCTACGCAATTCATAAGGATACTTGAAATATGCAGTTAATTCATCCCAGTTCTTTTCCCAGGAGCGAATAATAATTGGGTACTTATTGCCCCATTTTTCTTTAAATTGTTCAAAGGCTAACTCAGCTTCTTGAAGTGTTAAGGCTTGATAAACTTTTATTAAATCTTTCATAAATTCCTTTCTAATTTTGTAAGGAACATATTTTAAAGAATGTCTGATTTGATGGATCACACAGAGCTGTATTTCGGTTTTAGGAAAGACAGTGTTGATGGCTTCTGAAAAGCCACTAAGTCCGTCTTTAGAGGCAATCAGAATATCTTTAACACCCCCCTGGTTTTAAGGTCATTGCAAACGCCAAGCCAGAAACTAGTACTTTCTGATGGGGCTTCGCCCCATAAGTTTATCGCTTTGATTCTCCCAGATGAAGATCTGGCAGAAACCCATCAGGCGCTCGGGTTGCTCTCCAGCATTGCCCTATCCTCCAGATGGGTAAGAGCCATGAATAGCTTTACTATTTATTGTAAATATTATGCATAAAAGAGTATTAA
>CAZANH010000431.1:0-2427 GCA_964486515.1 uncultured Eubacteriales bacterium | reverse complement strand
AGTGGATAATACCGAAAAACAAAAAAATTGCTGTATTTATTGGTAATAAAGATATGAGCGATCACAGTGAAAAAGTAAATGGCTTTATGAATGAATATGCGAGATTAGATGAAGTTATTGGTGTTTATGAAACACAGGATGATCCGGATGTTGCATACCATATAACAAATAAACTGATTTTTGATAGACCTGAATTAGGAGGGATTTATGTTGCTACTGGAAATTCACTTAGTGTATGTAAATGTATAGAAGAAAATAATATGAATGATAATGTGAATATAATTGCAACTGATATATTCCTTGAGTTAGAAAAATATGTTATAGATAATATTGTAAAAGGTATAATATTTCAAGATCCTATACTGCAAGGTGAGCTTGCAATAAAGACATTATATAAATATCTTGTATTCAAGGACTACTGTGAACCAAATATACTTATACGTCCACAGCTGATATTAAAAAACAATTTCAGTTTATATCTTGACTAAGAGGAAATGGTTTCATGAAATTGCTGTGATATTGTTATTTGCTTGTCTTGAAATTCTATTTTTGTTTTGATATTATATAAAAAGTATAATATAAAGGGCTTAATTATGTTTTACAATTTTAGCTGTGGAAGGAAAGGTAATAATAATTATGAAAAGAGTTACAGTTAAAGATATTGCAAATGAGCTTAATATATCTTTAAGTACTATAAATAAAGCACTTACAGGGAAAAAAGGTGTTAGTGAACAAACGAGAACCAATGTACTTAAAACAGCTGAAATTATGGGGTATAAAGTTAATAAAGTAGCTCAAAGCCTTGCTAGAAAATCAATTAATATTGGTATTATAATACCAAAATCATGGCCCCAGATTCATAATTTGTTTAAACATGGAATTAATAAGGAAATAGAGAGGCTTAGTGATTACAATGTGTATTCAACTTATTATGAAGTTAGTGATATGTATTCAAATATTGAGACTATGAAAATTATTGAACAGTGTATAAAAGATGAAGTAAGTGCTGTCATACTTTGTCCGGGTTATTATGCGGACATTGAAAATGGATTGCTTAAGTTACAAAAAAGAGAAGTACCTTTAGTAATTTTAGGTACTGATATTAGGAAAAAATTCGACCGATTTACATGTATAAGAACTGATGGTTTAAGATCTGGAAGTATGGCAGCTGAATTATTAGGATGGCAAATAAAAGATAATTCATCAGTAGCTGTACTTATTGGCAATAAGGATCTAAAAGACCATAATGATAAAGTTGAAGGATTTGTTAAGGAGAGTAAAATTCAAAAGTTCATTATGGCTGGAGTTTTTGAACATCAGGATGAAATTGATTTATCATATATACTGACAAAGAAAATTATAAGAGAGATAACGAATATTAAAGGTATATATGTTGCTACGGGTAATTCTATAGGAGTATGTAAATATTTAGAAGAAAAAGGATTAACAGATAATATTAGTATTATAGCTACTGATCTTTATAAAGAAATCAAACAATATATAAAAAAAGGAATAATAAAGGCGACTCTATTCCAAAATCAAGTGACGCAGGGGGAAAAGGCAGTCAAAATAATATTTTCACTTCTGACGGAAAATAAAAAAGCACCGTCAGAAATTCTAATATCTCCAAGTATTATTATCAAGAATAATGTAGATTTTTTTGATTTAGATAACGAAAATTCATAAAAACTACTTGCATTCCTATTGGTTTAATTTACAATGATACGGTTAATGAAGTTTTATAAAGATTAATAATTCCGAGGTCATTGGAAAAATAATGGCGTTCACCGGTAGAATATATTATGGAAGAAATTCCCAATCGAGAGGAAAAGCAGTTCAAAAAATCCGGCTTTTACTGCATCTTCGGATGTGGACAGGCTCACTGAAGAAAGCACTTCATCATCCAGCAGTACATCAAGTTTACCTATAACAGTGCCTTTTTCGGAAGGAGCTGTGAGTACATCCACATCCTTCTTTATGTTAAACTCAAGGTCATTTTTCCTTGAAGAATTCAAAAGAAGGGTAATACTTTTGTCAATTTTCACAGGGACAAAACGCTGTTTTCCTTTTTTAACATCAACCTGCTCAACAATTTCTCCGGCGTTTCTTACAGTGACGAATTCAAAGTTATTAAAACCGTAATTCAGCAGTTCCTGTGAAGAAGCAAGCCGTATCTCTTCATTTTTTGTATTCAGGACAACGGAAATCATTCGCATGCCATCTTTTTTTGCCGTTCCAACAAGGCAGTACCCTGCTTCTTCGGTCCAACCTGTCTTAAGCCCGTCTGCACCGGGGTATACACCAAGCAGAGGATTCCTGTTGAATTGTTTTATATCATTGAATGTAAATTCTGTAAGGGTTTCAATTTCCAAAATTTCCGGATGTTCCAGAATCAAACGTTGTGCCAATACGGATATGTCCCTGGCG
>CAZANH010000430.1:0-6211 GCA_964486515.1 uncultured Eubacteriales bacterium | reverse complement strand
TTCTTCTTCTCCGTTCTCGTAGATTATCTCCATCTGGGCTATCATTTTTGGGTAATGCCGCCATGGGGCCTTGTTAAAATCCCAGGCATTCTCTTTTATAACATTGTACATCCCGTTGCCCAGAATAACACCAATTACATTTTCGCCTTTTTGAAAACTGGCTGAAATATCATATGTATTATACAACGCTTTTATATCGTATCGCGTAAATGCGGGAGAAAGGAAATCATCGCCTGCCTTTTTTCCGTTAATGTAAACTTCATGGTATCCAAGCCCGCATATATAAAGCCTCGCACTCTTTATATTCCTGCTCAATATAAATGGCTTTCTTAAATATGGCGCCGCCATGCCTGTTTTATCTTTAGCCTGGCTGTAATTTCGGCTTATCCATTGAGCCTTCCATTTTACTTTGCTTAAATTATCTCTTTCCGTACCCATGATCAATCCTCCCCGAATAATAACAAAAACCCTCTGCTGCTGTTATTTTTATTCGCCAATATTGTCTATAAATGTCAACCTGTTGTCCTTTGCAAACTTTCTGAGCCCTTCCTTGTATTTTTCAAAAAATTTCTTTTCTTTAAGCTTTGTGAATTCGACAGCACTATCCCTTCCCCTTATCATTATTATTATTTTTTCGGAAGGTACTTTTTTAAAAAGTTTTCGCTCCATGAATCTGTCAAATTGTATTCTCATAATCTTATCATATGTAACATTAAGTACCTGGGGTTTCTTCTTCCCCATCACTATTAGAACTATTTCGGTCTTGTCGAACATGATATGCTCATATGCCATATAACATTCATCCTCCAATATACAATATACCTTATACGGGAAACCTGTGGTTTCCCGTAAATGAATTTTATACCAGGCTTATATCAATTGTCAAATATTTTATCTTATCTGTTTTTACCAGTAAACAATTATATATCGGGGAAAAATTGTTTAATAAAATCGTCAGAAGACAATGCCTTAACAGGTGAATACTCAAAATCTTTAGAAAACTGAAGCATTCGAGTTATAATTAATTGTAATAGAATTCGACAACCAGATGCCAGAGATTCACTCTATACCATACCTATGGGAATCGCATGATATTTTTCGGACAATGGTAGAAAATCAAGACTCAGACAAATGACACCTCCGCCGCCTGTCTCAACCTTCAGCCTGTCAAAAAGAGCAAATGAAGATATGAGGTTTTTACCGGGAGATGCGGTCTTTTTTATCTCCAAAGGATAAGCCTTGCCATTCTGGAATATTACCAGGTCTATCTCCTTCTTGTCCTTGTCTCTGTAATAATAGATTTCAGGTCTTCTGCCCGCATTATACCAGCTTTTTAAAACCTCCCCGAGTACCCATGTCTCAAGTATGGGACCTGACATTGAGCTGTTCTGCAGGACTTTTTCATTTGGAAAACCTGCCAGATACGCACAAAGTCCCGTATCAAAGAAATATATTTTGGGTGTCTTGACCAACCGTTTTGTAAGGTTGTTGTAATACGGCTGCAGCAGATATACTATACCGGAGGTCTCAAGTATTGAAATCCAGTGCTTTACTGTAGCAACCGCCACATCAAGATCCCTTGCCATGTCCAGGTAGTTCAGCATTTGCCCTGTTCTGGCTGCGGTTACTCTCAGGAAGCGCAGAAATGTACTCACATTACCTACATTTGCAAGACTCCTTACATCCCTTTCAAGATAAGTCTGTATATATGACTCATAAAAAAGCTCTGTTGAAGTAACTTCACCAAGCGCCACTTCAGGAAGACTGCCTTTGAAGATAAGCCTGTACAACGGCTCAAGACTGAGTGAGGACTCATACTACATACTCTTTAATATATGGAAACAGCTCAGGCGCATACTGCACTTCATCTATCATAACAGGAGGTTCATACCGCTGTATGAAAAGGGCCGGGTCATCCTTTGCAAGTGCCCTTACAGAAGGATTATCCAGTGAAACATACTTCTTGCCTCCATTATTGAGCTGCTTTAGAAGTGTTGTCTTGCCTGCCTGCCTGGGGCCTGAAATAAGCAGCACCTTGAACTGATCTGCCACATGCTTTATATAACTTTCAAGAGTCCTGTGCACATATTTCAAGGAAATCATCTCCGTCTATTTTGTATTACAACTACATAATAGACGAATATCTGGAACATGTCAAGAAATTTCCCTGTCACTTTTCAGAAAATTTATTAGTCCCCGGAACACAAGGTATTGTTTTTCTTTTTTCATCTACCATCTCTATGGTATTTACACTTACAGGGGACAGGCAAACAAATTTCATTTCCCGCTTGAATTCTGGTTCCGGCTGAATTTTCCAAGATTTTAAATTGATATCTTATTATTTTTGCCAAAGCTAAATATTAAAACCGCAGCAGATTCTTGATTTCATCAACAGTCAGTTCACTCAGATAGGTGCCGCCGGACTGTATAAGGCTGTCGATAAGCTCCCTCTTCTTTTCCTTAACTTCGCTTATCGCGTCTTCAATCGTACCTTTGGCTATTAGATTTATTACCTGTACGCATTTTTTCTGACCAATTCTGTGCGCTCTTGCCGAGGCCTGTTCCTCAACACTCGGGTTCCACCATGGGTCAAAATGCACTACCGTATCCGCCGCGGTTAGGTTCAAGCCTGTGCCTCCAGCTTTAAGGGATATCAAGAACACAGTAGCCATTCCACTGTTGAACTCATCCACAATCCGGCTCCTGTCTTTTTGGGGAGTTTGTCCGTCAAGCCGCAGGTATTTTATTTTTAGCTTCTTAATCTCTGTCTCAATAATGTCAAGCATTGAGGTGAACTGGGAGAATACCAGCACCTGCCTTCCCTCCCCCTCAAGCTCCTCTACTATTTCAAACAGGACTTCAAGCTTCGGCGACACTTCTTTAAAATCCTTTACGAACATTCCCGGGTGACAGCATATCTGCCTTAACCTTGTCAATATGTATAAAGCGTTAAAAACACCTTCTTTTTCAATTGTCTCCAGCGCTTTTTTCCTGTACGCGAGATACAGCTTCTTTTGTTCATCAGTCAGATCAACCTTTACAGTTGTATCCGTCTTTTCGGGCAAATCCTTTAATACTTCGGATTTCAGCCTTCGCATAATAAAAGGTTTTATCCTGTTTCTCAACTCTTCCAGTTTTTCATCATTATTATTAATATAGTCTCTCTTAAATTTTTCGAAGCTTTTAAACATCGGAGGAATCAGCCAGTTGAAAACAGACCACAGCTCGGAAAGATTATTCTCTATCGGCGTTCCGGTAAGCGCTATTTTTGACCTTGTATTTATCTTTTTTACGGATTTGAATGTTTTAGTCAGATGATTTTTTATTCTTTGTGCCTCATCTAGAACAAGCAGGTCAAAAGTCTTTTCCTTGTAAAGGTCTATATCATTAACAACCAGATTGTACGAAGTTATAAGCACATCAAAACTATCAAACCTTTCCCAGACCTTGCTCCTATATCCAACATCACCTGTCAGCGCTTCACACCTAAGGCAGGGAGCAAACCTTCCAAGCTCAATCATCCAGTTGTCAATCAAGGTAGTCGGCACTACAACAAGGCATTTGATACTGCCCTTATCCTGGAACTCGGATAAGATTAAGGCAATGGCCTGTATTGTTTTCCCAAGTCCCATGTCATCAGCCAGTATCCCGCCAAGACCTGTTCCAAGAAGCATCTTCATCCAGAGAAATCCATCCTTCTGGTAATGTCGGAGCTCACCTTTAAGCTGATCCGGTATGGTAACACTTTCCTCTTTTAAATTAAAAATCTTTTGCTTGATACTTTTGATGTCAAGTCCTTCTAACTTAACATATCCCGAATTTGACGCGTCATCAATCATGTCCGCCGCATATGGAATTTCATATACCGGAATATGTATTTTCCTTTTCTCAAGGTCTTCACGTGTAATACCGAATTTACTTAAAAAATTCAATGTTTGAGTTACTTTACTCTCCCGCAGGTCAATAAAACCTCCCTTGTATAACTGAAAAAACCTTAGCTCCTCATCTTCTTCCCCAGCTTTCAATAATTCTTCAATATCTTCCGGGCTCAAGTCATTATCATATTCAAAATTGCATTCAAGATAATCGAATAAGCTACCACTCGGACAACTAAAGCTTATTTTCAAGGATTTTTTTATCATTACGGTTTTAAAGCTTTTTGTGAAGTATACCTTTCCTCTTTTTAAAAACTCCGGAATAACATACAGCAGAAAATCCAGAATATCCTGGGTATAGATAAGAGGCATGGTCAATATTTCGGGAAAATATTCCGACCTGTAGAAGTTAAACTCCGACAACCGGCTTACCAGATAAATAGAAAACCATTCAGCATCAAAATTGGTTTTACCCACATTCCTTTGCAGCATAAAACTTAAGTTGTATTTACGATCACCGATAATAAAAACCGGATATATGACAATAAAGCTTCTGTCATAATCCAGGTATACTTCAAGCATGGCTCCTTCAGGCATTAATTTCGAGAGCGTGAATTTCCCTTCTTCTCCTTCTTCTTCCACCAATGCCTCTCTTGTCATAAGTTCATATTCGTTTTCGGGATTAATCAGATTTGACATCGCTCTACCTTCCGCAGCATTTTTTATATTTTTTTCCGCTTCCGCATGTACACGGGTCATTTCGTCCAACCTTGTATGTTATTTGCGAAATTGCCTGTCCGTCACCATGGTTAATACCGGATACATTTGTACCGTTTGCATTTATATTAGATTCACCTATGGTTTCTTTGCTTATCTGAGATAAGAAAATACTCTTTGAGGTATTTCCCTTTAATAGCCACTGGTTTAAATCATTAAAAAAACGCGAGTTGGCAAACTCCATCATATTATTAATGCTGTCAGTCCTATCAACTCTAAGCCTTTCCGTAATTATCGACATGTAATCCATTATTCTTTCGCCGTTTTTTATGTACAGATTCAACCTGTTGACAATTGCTACAGCCTCCAAATAAGGCAAATTTAACTTATTTGTAAGATATCCTGCCATATCATCCATTGGTTTTTGGTCAAGATACTTGTCCGCCAGCAGGTCTTTCAAGGATAAACACAAGTAATCCGTCGTTTCTCTTCTTTCTTGCTCAAACACTATATTGCAGGGTTCAATTACATCTTTATATATGAAATACCAGCGTTTTGAAGGATAAACAAGATAAGCTCTGTTAATGTATTCCGAATATTCTGCTATCCTGTTAATAACTTTTATTGTCCTGTCATTCCAGTTTTTCTCACTCTTGTACGACCTTTTGCCAATATCGGACAAAGATATGCTTTTTTTCAGGTTGCCTTTATTATAGCTTTCAACAAATTCTTCAACAAGATTTTCATAGTTATATTCATAAATAACCCCATAGTAGTACAGTATGTTTTTCCCGATTTTGTGTACGGTTGAGTTTTGCTTAACAGTTTTTTCAATATGGTCTTTATCAATTTCATTTAATACGCTTTCGATTTCAAGGGGAAAATAAATCAGCTCATGGTTTTCCTCTTCAATACGGTAAAGGTAACCACATCGGATAAGATATGAAATACAGGAAGACATTTTCCCTGCCTGTTTTACCGGAATTACCCTATGCTCACTGATTTTTAAAATTGTTTGATACATTGCCTCATCAATCAGTTCAAGGAACCTGGAAAAATGTACAGGAATCCTCTCATTCAGCATTTCAATCATTATATCCTTTTTAACACTTTTTTTAATATCTACACGCTCAGCATCAATAATACCCATAAGGTCTTCCTTTGAGTAAAAACCTAATAATTCAATAAGCCTCAAATCAGGTCTGGACTCTTTTACAACCCTATACGGATACTCAACAGCATTGTGCTCCGTACCTGAATATTTTTTCTTCAATACGGCTTCACTATCATACATTTTACCCGCCATTGAGTCCGGTGACGGGTAATACACTAATTGGTGTATCTGTTTACTGATCAATTATGTATACTCCCTTTTTATCTTTTATTTTATGTAATCTATTATACACACGTAATATTGCAAGTCAAGTATGATAATGAGATTACATTATCGCTAGTAATGCCCAAAAGCGTCCCGGGACAGGGTTTTATTTGCTCCCCATTAACATAAGCCTTTAACTTTGGGTGTTCCCGTGGGAACATTTTCTTTGTTTTCAAAGATAATTGCACGGATGTCAGTAAAGGTTTTTCCAATAATTTGATTTGTTAATATAAAATCACCA
>CAZANH010000429.1:0-2220 GCA_964486515.1 uncultured Eubacteriales bacterium | reverse complement strand
CGAAATCATAGAGAAGGGTACTCGTGTTCTTATTAATGAACTTGGTTATTTACTGAACAAGAAATAACACAAAAAATAAACTTGTAAAAAAACTCCACATTGGTTAAAATAGAAACATAGTAAAACCTGTTTTCATGGCATTTGTTGCTCATATAAAGGGAGGTTGGTTAAAATGGCTAAAAAACAAGTATTACAAGGAATAGATAATTTCAGGGAACTGATTGATAAAGATGGATATTATGTTGACAAGACTTTCCTTATTAAGGATCTTATTGATAAACCGGATAAGATAGTGCTAATAACCAGACCGAGAAGATTTGGCAAGACTTTGAATATGAGTATGCTGAAGTATTTTTTTGAGATACCTGAATGCAGAAAACACGAATTGGAGGATGTAGATACCGGCTATCTGTTTGAAGACCTGAAAATCTTCAATAGCAGTGGAATATACAAGGAAGAACAAGGTAGATACCCAGTAGTATATTTAACACTTAAAAACGCAAAGCAGGATAATTGGGAAGGAACAATTTATAATCTCAGGGAAACTATAGCGAACGAATATAAAAGACATAGGTATATATTGGAAACTAAAATACTAAGTGATGTAGAGAAAAATAGATATCGGAACATAATGGATTCTAAGGCAAAAGATATAGAATACACTGATTTAATACCTAAATTATCAGAATATCTGAAAAGATATTTTAAAAAAAACTGTTTGGTAATAATAGATGAGTATGACACACCTATACAGGCAGGATATATAAATGGATATTTTGAGATAGTTATTGAATTTATGAAAAGTTTGCTGGTGAAAGGTTTTAAGGATAACAACGCACTAAAGCAGGGTGTGCTTACAGGAATAATGAAGGTGGCACAGGAAAGCATATTCAGTGATTTTAATAATCCATTGGTAAGCACGGTATTATCTGAAGAATTTGCTGACAGCTTTGGATTTACCGAAAAAGAAGTGGAAAAAATGGCAGATTATTTAGGACTGTCAAATACATTGGAGGACATAAAAAAATGGTATAATGGTTACATATTTGGAAATGACACAGTAATATATAATCCTTGGAGTATAATAAAATATTTATATAATCCAAAAAACGGCTTGAAACCATATTGGATAAACACAAGCGATAACAGTGTAATAAAGGAAGTAATGCATCTGGACAAAGTTGAAGGAAAACAAGTAGTTGAAAAGCTGATAAAAGGCGAAGAAGTAAAAAAAGTAATAGAAGAAAATGTTGTATACCAGAGTATAAAAGACAACCCGGATTCAGCATGGAGCTTCTTGTTGCACGCAGGCTATCTGAAGGCTTATGGAAGAGAAAAAAGGGGCTTTGAAGAAAAATTCACTTATAAAATAGCTATACCAAATGTAGAAGTAAAAACAATATATAAAGACATAATAGTAAACTTCTTCAAGGATGATATGAAAATATCAGTCAATATAGAAGCTATTATGAAAGCATTATTGAAAAAGGACATGGTAAAATTTTCAAGGCTGTTGGAAGAATTATACCTGAAGCAAGTAAGTTATAACGATCCCGGAATAAAAAGCATGGAAACACTGCCGGAAACGGAACAGGATACAAAATATGAAAACTTTCACCACGGCTTCATGCTGGGCTTATTTATGCTTATTGGTCCGGAATACAGGGTAGATAGTAATAAGGAATATGGACTTGGAAGGCCGGATATTGTAATTATACCTGAAGATAAAACAAAAACAGCATATATATTTGAATTCAAATGGGAAAGCACAAAAGGCTCAAAAACCCTCGAAACATTAGTAGGAGAGGCAGAAAAACAGATAAAGGATCAAAAGTACAAGGAAGGCTTAAAAGCTGTGTATGATATAGATAGTATTATCTGTATTGGTGCAGGATTTAAAGGCAAGAAAGTTAAATTGCGGGTTGTTTCACAGTATTCATAAACTTTGACAGGTTCAAGTACATCCTCGTATGCAAAATGTGCCGGTTTGGGATTTCTCTTGCAATCCATTATTGTTTTCATCCATCCGGAAGGAAAGGCATCTATAAACAGATGGATTGCGATGTAACACCTTATTATACTTAAAAATATTCCTGCCAGAATTTTTTTGTTAGAATATAATGTTTGTAATATCAATACCCTCTTTTTTTATTTCGTTTATAAAGAAATTGTCATTTCCTTCATATTCATCTAAACCTATAGGCACCGGTTCAATGTCTG
>CAZANH010000428.1:0-5511 GCA_964486515.1 uncultured Eubacteriales bacterium | reverse complement strand
CAAACTCGCTGAATGCTTAAAAATATAACGGGAATGCATTCAACTCAAATAATGATTTGACCTTAACATTGCTTCACAAACAGTCTCTAAGAACCTTACTCTATGTATTTCACGAAAATATTTCTTCAAGTAGATGAAAAGGGCTGTGAATGGTAACAATATGTCCTCCTTGTCAAGGACATTTTTTATTGTGCAATTGAATATTGCGGCTGGTTTGTTATAATATGGTTGCTTTACTCATATAGAGGATATGGCAATGCTGGGGAGCAACCTGAGCACCATATGAGGTTTGCGGGAAGCGATGCCAGGAGGAAGGCATGAATAGGATAACACCGTTTTTTATTATCGTTATGACGAGGCCATCTATTTCTGGATAGCCTCGTGACCAGTATTGCCCGTGTATCTTAATAATGCTGTTTATATTTATCTAACTCATAATGAGCATGTAAAACTCCAATTTTGTGGCTTAATTTCCAGCCTTTATCATAATGCAATAACATAAGAGCTCTTGCAACCATACCATATTGGTCGCGGGCACCGGCATTAAATTCAAAAATACAAAAATACTTTCTGTTTATAAAATCATAACCTGATTCAAGTATTTCAAATCTTATTATATCTTCTTTGTTAATGAGAATACTAACATGATCAGTTTCATGATTTGTGGGTGGGTGTATGATATTAGAGTCCGAACCATTAATCGTCATGCCATTATCCACCAATATATCGGTAATTATTTTTTCATTTGGTTTGCCAAGACTAATTACCAAAACTAGTATAATAATAATTACGAATATTAAGGCAAGTACTATTTTCATCCATTTATTATTCACTGCATTCTCACACCCTTTAATCTTAAACTTATCAATAAATCCAAACTACTTTCCCCCATCTGACATCTAAAACAAACAATACTACCTTTCTCATAATAGACTTCTTTCAAAATCAACTTTTCTTTAGACATTTTATATTGTACATTAATATCTGGAATTTGTCAAATATTTCTTTTTATCCGGGTGATTATTTAAATGAAAAATATAAAAGTAAGAGTGCGGAGTTTTTAGTTTTATATGGCAGAAGACGCATAGGAAAAACAGAACTGATCAAAAGGTTTATTGAAGATAAGGAATATGTATTCTAGGGAAACTGCGGTTTACTTCACTGTTCTTGAGGTGATAGCCAATATGATCAGAAAAAACATTAAAGGAGAACTGCCTTTTTTACTGACAAACATTGGAAGATGGTGGAATAAGCAAATAGAAATTGATTTGGTTGGTTTTTCAATAAAAATTATGAATATATTTTCGGGGAATGTAAATGGACAACAAAAAAGATAAATATGAAAACCTTGGCTGACCTGAAAACCAAATTAGAATAAAATTTCAAAACAGTTAATAACAAACATTTTTATTTGTTTTCCAAATCCGGTTTTACAGATGAACTTATTAATGAGGAATTGGGAAATGAGAGCATTCACCTGATTACATTGAACGATATTCTGTGATATGTTTGCAGGTTTGCAGAAGCCACATTTGAAATTCTTTGAATAGAGAGAAATCGCCAATTTTGCGGCAGTACCTTTTATGTTTAACATAAGTGTTTACACGTACTTATGTTTTATTCTCTATTCAAAGAAAAATGTCCTCATAGACCAGAAGCAGGTCGCCTTTTTCAACCAAAAATATGCGGACTGCTCCAAGCACAAACGGGATGAGATGTTAGCGAAAGCGGCTGTCTATAATCTGGCACAACCGGCTGACTTGATGGATATCCCGAAGTATAATAATAAAGATTTTCTGCAATCCGTTTTCGAATTTCCCGGGCTGAGAAACTCATGTTAACATTAAAATCAACAGGCCTATATCTTAGCCCATCTCCTCCAAGCTTTCAGCACCTTCCTCCTCGTCTTTCTAACATCCCGATCATGAAGTATCTTGCATCGATATCCTAATAGGGACCGCTCAATCCTGTATTGGTACAGCCTATTTAATATTCATCTCCAAATCCCGTATTGATTAATTCCCTCCCTATATATTTCATTATATCCTTTATTTGAGGATTTTTTACTTTGTCATAGTATACCAGGTAATTTTCTTCCCTTGTTTTTGAATCAGTATTTGTAATCAGCTTAAGTATCCCTGCATAAAACAAGGACAGATTATCTTCTTTGCCATCCAGGAAATCAAGAGCGCTTTCAATATCCTCATTATACACATATTCAAAAAACTTATCAAAACCTGACCTGTCAAGGCTATTTAAATATTCTACGGCTTTTTTATAATCAGCATAATACAGTCTGCCTTTGAATTTATCTGCATATTCCCTTGCAATAACCATATCATCTAAAAGTATGCATTCTGCAATCACATCACCACATCCATAGCCCCATTCTTCAAAATAAAGCTTATGTGATTCCAAAGCTTTCACAAGATTACCTATCTTCAAGTACAGTTTGCCAATGCTTAAATGCAGTGCATTAGATTTGCTGTCAATCAACATTTTATGATATATATTCAGAGCCTCTCCGTACTCGCCTTTTGATTCATATATTCTTGCAAGGGCATGATTTGCTTGATAATTGCCAGGTATAATATTCAAGAGCATGGAATAATACTTCAATGCCTTTTCCATGTCTTTACCTTCAAGCTCATGTGATTCCACATTATATTTATAACCGTTAAAACATAATCCGGCTAAAGGTTTGAGAGAGTGGAGGTCTTCCGGATTTTCCCCGACAGCTTTCTCGTATTTTCTAATTGCCTCTTCATATTTCCTGTCCAGCAGCAGCTTATCAGCTTCTGTCCATTCAAACCCATCCAGCTTGAAGGTATCTCTTGGCTTAAACATTCCTAATCCATAACTGTTTGTTGATATGCCTGAAGGTTTTGAATATCCTGTAATTCTAACAACATATTCGCCCGTATGATATAAAGGTTCTACTATATTACCAGGTTCAATTCCATTAAGACCATATGAAAGGGCACCGGAGATGGAATTTTTCCGTTCTTCGTTGATATCAAGCAAATATTGTGTTTCATGAATTTTGTCACTAAAATAATGATTTTGATAGTATTTATGACTATCACTATTCTCAAATAATTCACCAATACTTATTGTATAGTATGTATCTTCATCCGCATAATCATACTCCCAGTCGATAAGAACTCTGCCTGGCTCAACATGAGTTATTGACACATCATAAATGGCTTTATGAAAATCGATATCCCTTTTTTCATGCTCATTGCCATGGAGTGAAATAATTCCGCTTATATCGGTTGTAAGGGTTGTTTGATTAACCCGCTGCCAGTCAGCCATGATTCTTAAATAATAATCTCCATCAGGCATATTTACAATGGAATAATGTCCTTCGCTATCAGAAAAAGCCAGTTTTACTGCATCATTAAATTGCAAAGAGCTCCATCCTCTTAACCTTGATGCATTTACAAGATATATTACTGTATAGGGGAGGGGCCTACCGTTTATATTCACCTGCCCTGAAACAGTATTTGTACCGGGTTTTGTTTTTGTATAATATTCATCTATTGATTCCATTAATCTATCCATGTTCTTTAGTGGTTCCATATAAAGCTTGTTGATGTCCCTGGACAATAAAAATCTTTCTTCTTTATCATTGAGAAAATCATGGAACCTGTCCCTGTCTCCAAGCATGAAATGAATATATGCATAAAGGTCAGACTTAATGTGGTCATAGGTTTCATACCCGTT
This sequence comes from uncultured Eubacteriales bacterium, assembly GCA_964486515.1. Lineage (GTDB taxonomy): Bacteria > Bacillota > Clostridia > Acetivibrionales > CAZANH01 > CAZANH01. The sequence goes on along the minus strand of CAZANH010000428.1, from coordinate 1,785 downwards.
GTAATTCTTATCAAGAAGGGTTCTTGCTTTTTCCACTTCACCCATGCCCATGTACATTGCTGCCAGGTTTAAAACTCTTGCTGCTTCAAGTTCTTCATTATTTTCATTGATCTGTTTTTCCAGTATGGATACAGCTAATTCACTATCCCCGGTAAACCAGTTTACTATAGCAACCTCAAGCTCATATTTATTAAAGTATTTGCCGCTGTACCTGGATTTTAAATTGTAATAATCTTTATTCAACTTTGTAATATCCTCATATGAAATGGAATATCCTCCGGATTTTCCTGTACTTCCATACTCTAACATGAACTTATCTCCCTGATATGCTGCTGAACTTCTATCCAGAATGCTGTTAACAATACCTTTTGAGGAATAAAGAGTAATGATACTGTCCTGTTTTGAATCATTTACTCTTTTAAAATATACTAATGCTGCATCATCCTTATTTATCAGCATTGATATTTTTCCGGCTGTATAATTGAAAATTCCATATATATTTGAAGCGAAAAGCAATGTGATAATGAAAGCTGCCGATATTATTAAGGCCGTCCTGACTTTTATCCTTATATAGTTCATCTCATTTTCTCCTCATAACTTATATATTTGATCCTGCTGTTTTCATATTCCTTATTGTCAATATGCAAAAAACTGAAGGTATATGTATATATGCATATAACCACTGCAGCGCATATTGCCAAAGCTGGAGTAACAGGTATTTCGATTTCATAATCCATGATTTTTCCAAGCTTGCTCCTTCTTTTGCTGCACATTCCCATAATTTTGCTTTTTTCATCAGTTTCAATATGGACACAATCAAGCTCAAAATCAATCCTTTTAACCATTTTATCAAGCTTATCCATTGAATCCAGCCTCCTCTAATATTGGAATAAGTTTATCCCTTGCCCTTTTCAATCTGCTTTTGATTGTACCTTCCTTACAGCCACTTATGTATGAAATGTCTTTTATTTTCAAGTCATTATAATAATGGAGCAATATCATCTGCCTGTCTTTTTCATTCAGTTTCAAAATGCATTCATTTATGGAGATCCTGTTTATATCATTATCTTCAGTGTTTACTTGGGTAATTTCCTCATGGATAGTATTTTTACTTATGACCTTTCTAAACCAGCTTTTTCTCATTTGCTTCCGGCATTCATTAATAAGAATTTTGTTGAGCCATGTACTTAAGCTGCATCTTCCTTTATAGCTATGTATATTGTAATAAAAACTTATAAAGCATTCCTGGACAATATCTTTGGCAAGCTCCAAATCTGAAGTCATCATATATGCAGTTCTCTTAAGCTTGTTTCCATAAGCATCAATAAGGGTATCAAGTTTTTCAGAGTACCCATTTTTAAGTTCTTCAATAATCAGTCTCTCATTATTGTCCATTCATACCTCCACACTTATTAGATGCATTGAGTATCATAAAAGGTTGCATTAAATTAAATTTATCCAAGTAAAAGATTTTACGAATCAAATAGATGAATGGGACATATCCTCTGCTTTGATATCCCGCCATAAATTACTGTTCTGGTTCTATTTGTTATCCATATCCTCTTACCTCCGTTTGTTTTTAAAAAACTCATGTGACAAACGGTGATGCTTACGTGTTACCGGTCACCTTATTTGAGACTGTGCAGAAAGTTCTGTCACTCTATTTGAGACTGAATTTTTTTGTTAGTTTTAGAGGATTTTTGTGTTTTGTGTCGAATATATATTAGAACATGAGTTGGAGTTGCTCTTGTTGCCCCAGGGCAACGATAGACTGACTGACAGACT
>CAZANH010000427.1:0-1720 GCA_964486515.1 uncultured Eubacteriales bacterium | reverse complement strand
GTATATAATGGTAATAATATTAATGCATTTGTGAGAAATAATCTCAAAGGATGGAGTGGTGTATATGTTATGTCAATTTACATTTGAAAATTTTAAGTCATTCAAAAATGAAACTACTTTGGACTTATATGCTGAAAATATAAGTGAGCATGAGGACAGCCTGATTATTGACAAAAATGACCAGGAGGCTTTTTTACCGGTTATTGTCATTTATGGACCTAATGGAGGGGGAAAGTCAAGCGTACTGGAGGCATTTATATATTTGTCATATAAAGTTCTGCTTCCTGTCGTTGCTTTAAGGGCAACATCATCCTCGAAAGAAGAAGATATTGAAGAAGGGAAAATGAAAGAATTCAAAAGCTTTCATGTTGAAGAAAAAGAAAAATACTATCTTTTTGATAAAAAATACAAGGAATTACCCACAAAATTCGATGTTTCTTTCAGAATTCATGAGAAGGAATATAAATACCAGATAAGTATTTTACATGCTGATATCGTGGAAGAAAACTTATATGTGAAAAATATTCAAACAAAAACGCTTGATATCGTATTTGAACGGGATAATTCCGATTATTATATCGGGAATATTCTTGGCGATATAAAAATTGGCAACATTAAGTCTTCCATACCTTTGATGGCACACTTAGCAATCAACTATGATAATGATATTATTGATAGTATTATCACATGGTTTATGCAATGCAGGATTCTGGATTATGATAATCCTTATCAGGATAAGAGGATTGTGTTTTTGAAAGATGGGAAATACGAGCAAACTTTCTTGAAAATGCTGACCGAAATGGATATCAACATTACCGGTATCAGGCCAGTTAAAGATGAGGATGGGAAAATTACCGCTGTATATACCAAGCACTGCATAAATAATGGTTCAAGTGAGGAATTACCGTTTGAAGAAGAGTCCAGTGGAACACGCAAGCTTTTTGGCTTGCTGCCATTCCTTCTGAGATGTTTGGATATCGGAGGTCTTGTTATTGCTGATGAAATGGATACTAAACTGCACCCTAAATTACTTCGATATATCATAGGGTTATTTACAAATCCCGTTATCAACACGAAAGGGGCACAGCTTATTTTTACGTCTCATGATATGACTACCATGAAGCCTATGGTCTTTAGGAGGGATGAAATCTGGTTTTCGGCGCTTAACAAAGAAAACGCGTCTAAATTATATTCATTGGTTGAATTCAGGAAGGAAAATGGTGCAAAACCACGTAACGATGAAACTTATGATAAGCAATATATTGAAGGAAGGTATGGCGCTGATCCTTATCTCAAAAGTATTCTTGATTGGGGGAATGCTTTATGAGTTTAAAACCACTAAAGGCAAGTGAATATAAAAAATTAGAAGCAATTATGGAGAAAAAAAGAAAGAATATTGAAGAATTACATCAGTTGCCTCCATATACCGTTATTTTCAGCGAAGGTATTAAGACAGAGCCTTTTTATATTAAAGGGCTGACTCAACAGGTTAATAGAAAATACTCGGAATTCACCTCAAATGACCGCATTATAGTCATTGGAACAGGCCGGAATACACGCAGTTTATTGGAGTATGCAAGAAAGATGGTATCCCAGAACTATCCTGAATTTAAGGTTGTATGGCTCATGTATGATAAAGATGATTTTCCATATGATGATTTTGACAATACTCAATTTAGCGCTGAAGGGCGGATTAGTAGTCAAAAGTATCATGTAGCCT
>CAZANH010000426.1:0-3649 GCA_964486515.1 uncultured Eubacteriales bacterium | reverse complement strand
TGATACAAGATCGTTTACCAGTATCAGGTCAGGGAAATGTACCCACTCAAGCATGTATTGTGTGTTATTTTCCACTGAAATGTTCCAGTATGTAAAAGGAACATCATCCGGAAACTCTACCTTTACAACTGCACTAACATCAAGTCCCCCTACCTTGCAATATTGGCTTTTCACAACCGTGGAGCCGCTTTTCTTCTCTGTTTTTATAAAAAAGCTGCCCGTATCTCCTGCGTCAATATCAACAGGTATTCCTTTTTCATCACGGAATCTCAAAGAAAATACAGGCCTTTCATCAGCTCCCTCCGCAATGAATTCCTTTTCCATACTTGCAAAGGATTTGAGCGAACCGTTTTTATCATTGATTTCAACCTTATAAAAGCTGTTCTTTATAATCATGTTAACCCTCCCTGGAATAATTTATTAGCAGTATGCGTTTGTACTTTTACATATCATATCTTAAAAGCCGGCCTATAAGGTAGTCCTTTATTTTTGTTATATACTGTGTTTCTTCCTATTATGATGAATCCCATAACTATATATTCCCATTAATTAAGGTTACCGGAACAAGCATTGTGTTCGGGTTTCCGTCTATACTAAGTTGTACTGCAAACCTGTATGAGCTATGGGTTATACTCTCTGAAATAAGTTCGTATTCAAGTGTTTTAACGTTTTCACCCTTGTTTTTTCCTGAAATAAAAAAGACTCCATCTGTGTGAGGAGATACACTGAATTCCTCATCTGTAAACCATTTAATATTAATCATTACAGGCTTTGACTTGTTTTCTACAACAAGTTTTATCCCCATAGGTTCCCCTTCTTTTATTATCGGTCCGTCTGCATATTCCACCCTTATGTTGAATTCTCCAAAATCATAGCATATACCTTTTGTCCTGTCATAAACGCAGTCAAAATCATCATTGGCATACAACACGTCTTCAATTGCAGAGCTTATATTTGTTTCACTCTCACTCACCTTTACAGGTAAAACAAGTTCGCTCGTAACTCTTAACATCACCTTTTCTGTTCTGTCTGCCAACTCGTCTATGTCTTTAGCTATAAGTGTGTGCATTATTCCACCAAGATTTGCAAAATCAAGGCTTATCACTTTTATGTTTCTCCCAATAGGATCAGTCCATTTCTTGTCAAACGCATCAATGCCATTAATTATACCATATATTGAACCATAGGTTGCAGCGGTACAGTCTGTATCTTCACCACAGTTAACCATTGTACATATACTTTTATCAAAATCTCCCTCTCCATAAAGCATACCAAGTACAATTATTCCTATATTGGAAGGTATATCCCATCCAAGTTTACCTTCACCATATCCTTTTGTCTTATCCTCTTCAGAAATTCTGTTCCATCCATGTGTATGTCCACTGTACTCTGCTATAAGCTTTTCTCTTGCCTCAATCCAGTCAAGGCCTGATGTATGCCATTCTCTTACACTGTTAATTGCCTTTGCAAGGTCACAGTTTTCGGGTATATATGAAAGCCCTATGTCAATAAGTCGGTTTATGTCCTTTTCAACAAAGGCCGCACTTTCCAAAGCAGCACAGAAAACAGCTCCATATGTACCTTCCCCGTCTCCATGATCAATTATCGCATCTTCAAAAGCATATTTTGCAGCCTGCTCAGGACAACCAGGAGCTACACATGCCCATATCTCGGAACGTATATATGCCCCGCAGCTGTGCTTGTAATGATTGTTGAATGTCCCACTTACCGGAGGTTGCAGGCCTGCTCTCATATTTACCTTGCATATGCCATATTCATTTGCATTATGTGTCACATAGCGATTAAAATAGCTTCCCAGAATTTTGGAATCAAGCTTGGGACCTTTTTGTTCAAGGGCTATGAGCCATAGAAGTTGTATATCCAGGTCATCATTTGGCAAAGGATCACCATCAATATCATGTGTATAGTAACTGACATTGTTTACCTGCCTGTACCATTCAAAGGGTGCCCCCAAAGTTCCACCTATGTTTTTACCCATCCAGCATCCAAGTACTTTTTGCCTGTAATCATTGATATTTATTTTCATCATAACCCACCTTTGAAATTTTTTAATTGTAATTATTTTAAACCATACAGTTTATTTATACAGTAGAGTTTCTTTCCTTATGGTAGGCTTTTTTTTATTATTTCAGCTTGCGATACTGATTTGGAGTCATACCTGTCTTGTTTTTAAAAAGTATATAAAATTGCTTTTTATCCTTGTATCCAACCTCAAAAGCAATATTTTCATTTGATTGCTCAGTTTTCTCCAATAGTTCCAAAGCCTTTTTCATCCTAATTTCATTCATATATTCAATAAAACTCATTCCAAAACATTCCTTAAATATCCTGCTGAAATATGAGGGGCTGAAGTAACATCTACGGGCAAGCTCTGTTAAAGAAATATTGTGATTGTAATTATTGTTTATATACTTAAGTATTTCAGGAATCATTTTGTCATAATCCTGTCTGATGCAGTGTTCATCATTGTTACTCATCTTTCTGAACATCTTTGTCAGTATTATGTTTACATATGCTTTCAATACGGTTACGTATCCATCTTTTTTTCCATTGAACTCATTTATCATTTTATCCATTAATTCCTCAATTTCAAACACTTCTTTTCCGAAAAAACTCACCTTGCGCTCATTACCTTCTATTATACCGTTGAATTGGCTGAAGGATGAGATTTTTAAAATATCAAAAGCATTATATGAATCTATCATTGTATCACCAAAAAATGAAGGATTAATTAAACAATTAACAAATCTCATTTCATCAAGAGAAGTAAAGGAATGAGATTCATCATAGTTTATTATAAGCAGATCACCCTTTTTCACATTATACTTTTCATCATTTATTGCATGGATACCATAACCGTAATAAATATATACAAACTCAAAAAAATCGTGCATATGCTTTTCATGCATTTTCATGAATGGAGGCTTATATACAGATATGTTTTCTATTGAATTAATCCTGTTCGATTTTAAGTAATACATATTCACACTCCAATAAATAAACTATCCTATATACTACAAATATATAATACCTGAAATTATATACCACCGTCAAGCTCATCAATATAATACTTATCAACCTTTTCACATTAACCCATATGGGACTGGACCAAGCTGTCTGCCCATCATCTTGCACTACTCTTACGTAATAAATATTATCTCCTTCTTTTGGATTTTTATCTTTCCAGTGTAGACAAAAATGATTAAAATTCTGTTGTTCAGACAGCCAAACTCCTGGGGGTACCTTCCACTAAGTTGCGAAGACCTGCTGGGTACGCACACAGGTGACTGGCATACGGCTAAAAACGGTTCCCCTGCGTGCATGTTTGTCAATATTCGTGGTTTTCGCCCGAAGTGAAACTCTTGAAACGGCTTGTGAGGCCGCACTTTTTCAAATATCAGAAAAAGACTATAGAAAAGAGCTGGAGGCTGCCGGCATAAAATAAATCATCACGATGTTGGGAAAATCGATAAAATAGGAGTTTGAAAGATTGAACCCCTTTACTCTGGTTACTGCCATATCTTCCCTCTTGGAAGTGATGGAAGCTGATAAGTTTTAATCCTCTTTATAGATTTCAAATCCCCTATCACTTTTTCTGACTTTAACCCTGTCACCACCCTTAATCTGT
>CAZANH010000425.1:0-4388 GCA_964486515.1 uncultured Eubacteriales bacterium | reverse complement strand
AATTTGTTGCTCTATTTTTTATACCACTATATATAGTAATATATGTTTCTCACTTATTTTATTTTACAATATATGCTGGAATAAATCAAATTTTTTACTTTTCGATTTATTATAACGAGGCGCAAGATGTCTCCAACCTCTATAGTTGGCGTGTAGTAATTCAGCTTTTCTGGCGGTGGGCATATCTCCCTCATCGTTTAAACGGTATGTTGTATATCTGTTCATATATCCAGTATCCAATCATATTCACCTGCAACATCTTTCTTTATCCTTTTCAAAACACCTTCCGCTATCTCAAGCTGATCAATGTTCTTATTGTCAAAATAAGCGTTCAGAATTCTTTCATATTCTTTTCTCTTTCTTTTTATGAAATATAATTGTTTGTTTAATTCAAGATACTTCTCAAGAGTTATTTTTATTTCATCATCCGAGATAACAATCTCGAATAATTTATTATTATTTATATTTCGTGATGTAAGAAGATTCAAAGGTGTATCATATCCGTATTTCTTTATTTTATTGTCAAAATCGCAGTGACATTTTATATTGTTTTTTTCACTCAGCTTAAAGCATCCGACCGGATTAGGCGGAAGTTTCCCTATATATTTTTCTGTAATATCCGCACTATAGTTAATTGTTTTCTTCATAATCGCATGAATAGCTTTGTTTCCTTCTTTGCCCAGATGACCAAATACATGCAATATGTCCAATCTCTCGAAATGTGTAAGATAACCAGTGTCAATAGCTTTGCAAATCAGGTAGTTTATTATTTTGCATTTATCAGCTATAATTTTGGGTTTCTCGTACTTATTAAAAAGAGTAATATCTTTAATTATATGTGTCCGATAATTGTCTTTTTCTTCATCAGTATAGATATTGTTGTTCATATTTTTAAAAATTTTTTCAATATGGCATATTTTATTTCTTTTTATCGTTTTAAAAAATTCAAAAGCATCTGTGATAAAGCTTCCATCCTTATTAAGAAAAAGACATCTTTGTCCTGTCAGTGAATGAACACCAAACGGCATTTTAATTATCTCACCCATTTCATCCGTATGTTTTTTACGATCAGGAAATATTTCAATAAGTATATCCTTAAACGGGTTTTTTACAAAACCGGATAATAGAATGCCTATATTGTGAGCTTTTTTACAGTTTATCGGTTTATCCAGAAAAAACCATAAATGCCTACCTTTATATCCGCTGTCTTCCAGATATCCGTATAATCCGAGTTTACTCGCTTCATTCAATATTATAATTGCAGTCTGATGGGTAAGTCGAAGCATTTCATTTAATTTATCACTTTTGTTAGAATCTCTTATATATGTTCCTATTGTCTTTTCACCAAGAATGTGCTTTTTTATATCCTCAAGTTCCAATGGCCTTTCTTTTCTTATAAATATTCGGTTATTGTTATCTACTATTTCTTCAAAGGCAAAGTCGGTATTGTTATTGATAAAAACACCTATTAGCATCTCACAAAAAAAGTTGTTTTCAGCCAATTTGCCGTAATCAATAGTATTATTGCATTGTATGTATTCTGAAGTTCCGATAAGATTGTCATTATCGGTTTCAAATTTTTTTTCGAATAATTCTTCAGCCTTTTCGTAATCATATGCATCTACATATTTTTGTATTTCATCATTTATATTATCCTCTGCAATGTATTCAACATCTGGCATATAGCTGTGAGAATATGAATTTATAAATTTGATTATTTCATTATCGTCCGTTTGATATATATTTTTAATATTCAATAAACGTTCCAATTTATACGGATTGTTTTCGTTTCCGGCTTTATGGAGTTCTACAATGTAATGATGCACGGATACTGGTTTTTCGTCGGAACAACTATAATAATTCTTCCAGCCGTCAACGGCTCTACCCAGTTTTGTTATTCTTTCTTCAAAAGTCAGCTTACGGCTTGAATCCCATTCTGTATGAAGCTTTGCAATAAATGCCTCGATTGATTTTAAAGATATTTTTTTACCTTCCCCACTAAAAGAATATCCCAGAAAATCAAATCCATATTCAATACTCTCATAATAGGTTTTAGAATCATTCATATACAATTTTAATAAAGCAAGTTCTTTTTTTATATCCTGTATGATATCATCACTGAATTTCTCTTTTGAAATTGCCAGGAAGTCATCACTATACCTAATATAAGTGCTGCCGAACTTATCGAACATAAATTTATCAAAATCAATAAGAAAATAGTTCGATAAAAGTGGAGACAAAATTGAGCCCTGCGATATTCCAACAATATTTTGCATAACATGGTTTCCTATCATTTCAGGTGCTTCAATCATCTTTTTTATTAATGAAAGCAGTTCTTCATTATGAATACAGTGTGATAGTTTGTCCAGTAGAAGTACATGGTCAATATTTTCAAAGTAATTATCGATATCGCTTCTTAAGAAAAACTTGAAGTCCCGATGAAGTATGTTTTCAAGGCATTGTATTGCTTTTATCGCTCCTTTTTCGTTCCTGTATGCAAATGAATTGTCAATAAAGAACGGCTCAAGAATATCTGTGATATTTTGGGTAATACTTTGCTGAACAACCTTGTCCTTCATACATGACATCCCAATCCTCCTTGTTTTTGTGTTCCTGCCGATATCAATTATTTTTATAGGCGAATGTGCATATTTATTCGTTTTCAAGTTGTTATGCAAATTTAAAATATATCTTTCCTTTTCCCTTTCAAATTCGTCTTCGGTAATGCCATCAATACCGGGACCGCTGTCGTTATCCCGAACATTTTCCCATGCTGTGTACAACTCTTCAATACTTATAACCCTATCCCATAAAAGCATTTCTTATTCTCCAATCTTTTATTAAATAACAATTATAACGAGGCGCAAGATGTTCCCCACCTCTATAGGTGGCGGTTACCGATTCAGCTTTTCAGGCGGTGGGCATATCTCCCACCTCGTTGAAACGGTGTGTTGTAATTGCTAATCCGTTGTTATAATACGGTTATGTCACCTTCATAAGGAGATTTTATATTTTTACCAAACACCTTGATATTTTCATCGTACGGACTGTAAATCTTATAGATGCGAATGCTGTCATTTTCACTGCTGTCTTTAAAAAGATTTTCCAGATCACTATACATTTTCTCATAATCTTTTTTATCAATCAGACATTCAAAGACGCTGTACTGCTGTCTTATACCGTAATTGCAAAGCAGATTCGATATTTTGTTTCTAAGTTTATCATTTTCTATATCATAACTTACAATATACATAATCATTCCACCATATGAAAGGGTCTATAATCAAGATTCTTGATTATAAATTCCCTTAAACACATAATCTGCTTCTTCATTAAATCTTGAACCGAAAACTGCACACTGCCTGATATCGTATATGAATAATAGTAATCGAAGAATTTTTTAAAGCCTTCCTTGTTTAATCTGAAACCGGTACTGTCATCCGTTAAAAAATCATTTTCCTTTATGATTCTTTTGTTCAATATATTGATAATCATGTTGTCAATTACCGGTTGTCTAAATTCTTCAACCATGTCAAGAGCAAGTGATTGCCTCCCGTATTTTATCCCGTGGAAAAATCCTAGGCATACATCCAGTGAACTTGCTGAGAGCAGTGATGTCATCTGATTTGTCAACGACACATAACCGAGATTAAACAATGCATTTATGGGATTATGGGCCGGCCTTCTTGTTCTTTTACCAAAATCAAGCCTGCTTTTGATGAAAAAATCTAAAACGCTGAAGTATTGACGGCTTGTTATACCTTCCAGCCCCATTAGTTCATCACGCATTGAAGCACTGTCAACCTTTTGCTTTGCAATGCTGAGATTGTTTATTACATTTATAAAAGTTATATTTTTGTTCCCTGACATCCTTCTTTTTATCATAACTATCTGGTTATCAATTTTTGCAGACACAATAGTTTTTGCAAACCTTATGCATTTATCATGATTTTTATATGTATCATACTGTGCGAGTTTTAAAAACACATTCCGGTCTATTGCGGATGATGTTTTCCCATAAAATTTACCTGCAACTGAGTTGTAAGAAATATCAATACCTTTTTGCAAAAGCAGTTGGACTGCCTGTGTGGATATTTGCACGTTACCAAAAAGGACAAGGTTCTTTATCTTAATTACGGGTATCTCCATTAATTTGTCATTCTCCTTCTTAATCAGAAGGCGGTTGCTTTTCTTATGTATGTATGAACCCTGTTCATTAACATATAAACTTGTCATATCATTTCCCCTTAAAAAATAATATAGTATGCAATCTCCTTACATTCGGAGCAATTTTTCCACATGGCTGCTCCGACTGAAGTAAACATCGATTGGAACGGTGACAATCTCCTTACACTCGGAGCAATTTTTCCACAAAGAAAAGAAAGGAG
>CAZANH010000424.1:0-2698 GCA_964486515.1 uncultured Eubacteriales bacterium | reverse complement strand
AGCTAGTGTAAACCCTTTGCAGATTTATATACAGATTGGGGCGTATATCTGGATTATAGGAATGATGGCATTTCTTATTTATAGTCTTGTATCTGTTTTGCTCTTAAAAAGACAGATTAAAAATGCACAATTAATAGAAAAGAATATTTATGAAGCCGAGAATTTGAAAACACCTTTTGTACTTGGATTTGTGCGACCCAAGATATATTTACCGGTTGGACTTAGTATTGAAGAAAGAAGCTATATTTTGCTGCACGAACAGACCCACATCCATCGGAAAGACCATATTATTAAGATATTAGCCTTCTTAATACTGTCCATACACTGGTTTAGTCCTCTTGTGTGGGTTGCGTTCATATTGATGAATAAGGATATGGAGCTTTCCTGTGACGAAAAAGTATTAAAAGAAATGAATGAAGATATTAAAAAGCCTATTCCTCATACGTCTTCGCGTTGCCAGCCCGATACAATTATGCTTTCCAAACAGGATTTGAGGAAGTAGAGGAGATTCTGGAAGGCAATCCTCTTTTACCTTCTGAAGATATAAATGACCAACTGCAAAATTTTCCAGAGCAAACAACTCTTGAACCGACTGCACATTTATTATACAGGATTGATAAGTATAAAACCCGAATACTATGATTCTGCAGAGATTGACGGTGCAAGCAAACTGCAGCAGATACGTCATATATCAATACCGTTGATAGTGCCGTTGATAACAATATTGCTGCTTTTATAGGTCGGCAAGATGTTTTACGGCAATTTTGATCTTTTCTTTAATCTTACAAGAGACTCAAAGCTTCTTTATCCTACAACGGATGTAATAGATACATTTGTTTACAGGACATTTAGAACTATGGGGGATATAGGGATGGCATCAGCTGCTGGTGCTTATCAGGCTTTTGTAGGTCTTATAATTGTATTTTGCGTAAATTATATAGTTAGAAAAATAAATCCAGATAACGTTTTATTTTGAGGTAATTTAATTGAATACATATAATAATAAAATAGAAAGAAAAAGAAAAATATCTATATCAGCAGTACATGCCGTTCTTATAATTATTTCACTTTGTTGTGTGATTCCCATGTTTCTTATAATATCGGCTTCACTGACAGAAGAAATGGCAATAATAAAAAATGGGTATTCATTTTTGCCTTCCAAGTTTATGACCGATGCTTATGAAGTGATACTTAAAAATCCCCAACAGATTCTACGTGGTTATGCAGTTACGGTTACCGTTTCAATAACAGGTACGTTTTTTGGATTATTGCTTACTTCATCATTGGCATATGTGATGTCACGGAAAGACTATGCGTACAAAAACAAAACATCGCTTTTTATTCTTATTCCGCGGTATGAAGGACACCATATTTGCACTTATTGTTCCGTATCTTGTAATTCCTTGGTTTGTTTTACTTTTTAAAGGGTTTTTGTCAAATATACCGATGTCACTTATTGAATATGCGAAAATTGACGGCGCAAGCGAATACAGGATATTTTTCAGAATCGTACTGCCAATGTCCAAACCGGGACTTGCAACCATTGGCCTGTTTTACCTTTTGCATTACTGGAATGATTATTATCTGAGTTTGTTGTTCATACAAAATAGTAAAAATGTTTCACTGCAGTTTTTGCTGTACAGGATAATGTCAAATATTGATTTTTTAAACAGTGCGCTTGCAGTAAATTCGGGTATGGTAAGAAATGTGGAAATGCCAAACCAATCTGCAAGAATGGCAATGTGTGTGTTGGCGGCAGGCCCTATGCTTTTCATCTTTCCTTTCTTCCAGAGATATTTCATCAAGGGCATAACCGTTGGTGCAATAAAAGAGTAGGTTATTAACGGGGAAAAGCCCGTATAACAAAAATTAAAAATGCAGGTAAGTCGTTATGAAAATAGTTATATTGGATGGTTATACTTTGAATCCGGGGGATTTGGCGTGGAGTGAAATAGAAGAATGTGGAAAGGTGACTGTGTATGAATATACTCCAGCAGAATTGATATATGAAAGAGCAAAGGGAGCTGATATATTATTCACAAACAAGACCCCGCTTAATTCTGAAATGTTGGGCAGGCTTGAAGGCCTCAAATATATAGGGGTTCTTGCAACCGGATACAATGTTGTCGATGTTGAAGCTGCCAAAAGATTGGGTATTACAGTTACGAACATTCCCACTTATGGTACATATTCGGTTGCGCAGATGGTATTTGCGCATCTGCTTGAGCTTTGCCATAATGTCGGACTGCACAGCAGTTTAGTGAAAAAGGGTGAGTGGGCAGGAAAAAGGGATTTTTGTTTTTGGGAAGTACCTCTCGTCGAGCTTTACGGTAAAAAAATGGGAATAATAGGTTTTGGGCGTATCGGAAGACAGGTTGCAGCAATAGCGGATGCAATAGGAATGGATATTATAGCGGCAGACAAATATAAAAGCGACGTTTCGGGTATTAAAAGCTTCAAATGGGCTGAAACTGAAGAACTTTTAAGAGAATCCGATGTTGTGAGCCTTCACTGTCCGCTTTTTCCTGATACAAAGGGAATTATTAACAAGGAGACCCTCGCATTGATGAAGTCTTCCGCGTTTCTTATAAATACCTCAAGGGGAGGGCTTATAGTAGATAAGGACCTTGCCGACGCATTGAACAATGGGAAAATAGCAGGAGCCGGCATTGATGTAATTTCAACTGAACCGCCGTCA
>CAZANH010000423.1:0-6490 GCA_964486515.1 uncultured Eubacteriales bacterium | reverse complement strand
TGCAAAAACTAATAATATTATTTATTTTCAAAGCGCCAGGTTTAATCACACTGGCTTTCAGCCAGTGAGATTTTGGCGCTTTGAAAATAACCCGCCTTTAAAAAGGCAGGTATTAGAAAGAGGTAGAAATATTCAACTACCCGCCACTAAAGTGGCAGGCTTGTACGACGCCTGTTTTTACTTTAGTCGACTTTAAGTCGATAAATTAATCCATGTACTTTAGTAAGGCATAATTAAGTTTCAAGTGCCAGGTTTAATATCACTCAGACGTCATTTGAGCATTATATATTTGTATTTCTTCAATTGGTATATAAGATTGGTATATAAGTTGGTACATGAATAGTACTGAACAGTCACATGAAATGATTTGGAGGAAAACTCAAAAAATTATATTGGAGCTTTTCATTAAATATTATTTCCTATATAATAATAAATGATTAAAGTTGAGATAATAACACGGATGGGGTATAAATCATATGAATATTAACAAAGCGTTTCATGAAGCAACGGCAGTAAATCCTGAACAGTATCCTCAAGGGAACATTCCGGAAATAGTACTTGCTGGAAGATCAAATTCAGGGAAATCGTCCCTTATAAATACACTTCTCAACAGGAAAAAACTTGCGAGAATAGCTTCAGATCCCGGTAAAACAAGACAGATAATTTTTTTTAATATTGATAATGTATTAAGATTTGTTGATTTCCCGGGATATGGTTATGCGAAGGTATCAAAACAGGAACGATTATCATGGAGCAATCTGACAGATACTTATCTGAATACGAGGAGACAATTTGCCGGAATAATATTTGTCCTTGATATGAGACGTGCGCCGAATGAGGATGACAAGTTGATGCACGAATATATTGTGCATAGAAATATTCCATATGTAATTGCGGCTACAAGGTGTGATAAAATAGCCCGCTCGGATATAAAAAAGAATGTTTTGAACATTGAAAAAGTTCTTGGCATATCAGATAGTGTAAAGGTTATACCTTATTCCTCCGTAAACAGGCGTGGCAGGAAGGAATTGTGGGATGAGATTCTGAAAACGGTCAACTCTATTACAAAATGAGGAGAATGAAAATTTAAATTAATGTTGAATATATGGGTACATATTTATTATACTATAAATATTGTTAATAAAAGATATTGTTAACAAAATAATCTGAAAGGTTTTTGATGAAAGGAAGGTTTAAATAACTGATATGGCTATTTTAAAAAGTGCATCAAAGCTTTTGTCTTTCAACGGTATTGATATTTGGAACATAAATGAGGATAAATTTAAAACAGGTTCTATCAATATTTTTTTCCAGGATAATTTAATCATTAAAAATGTATCGTATAATGCGATACTTCCTGCTGTATTAAAAAGAGGGTGTGTTCCCTATCCGAGTTTTAAAGATATAGCGTTGAAGCTGGAAGATATGTATGGGGCAGTATTTGATTGCGATGTAGAAAAGAAGGGTGAACAGCAGATAATTCAATTCAATATTGAATTTATTAAGGAAATGTATACAGATGACAAGGAAGATATATACAGAAAAGCTTTGGATCTTGTTTACAGGATAATAACGGAACCTGTAACCGAAGGGGATGCTTTTAAACGGGATTATACGAATCTGGAAAAGGAAAATATGAAGAAAAGGATACAGTCAAGAGTTAATGATAAAATGCAATATGCGGTTGAAAGGTGTATTGAAAACATGTGCAGTGAAGAACCATTTGGTATATATGAATATGGTTCTGTATCCGGCCTTATGAATATTGATGAATCAGCCCTTTATAACTACTATAAACAATTCTTAAAAACGCAGCCTGTAAAAATATTTATTACAGGCAATTATGAGGATAAACATTTTGAATATGCGAAAGAAATTTTTAGCAGGGTTGAGAGAAACAATGTTAAAGATGTAGGAACAGGAAATATAATGATTGACATTAAAGATGTAAAAAATATAACGGAACGGATGAATATAAATCAGAGCAAGCTTTCAATGGGTTTCAGAACATATACATTACCTTCTGAAGACAGTTATTATGATATGCTTGTATGCAGTGGAATACTTGGAGGAGGTATACATTCAAAATTATTTCAAAATGTAAGGGAGAAGGAAAGCCTTGCATACTATATTTTTTCAAGGCTTGAAAAATTCAAGGGTTTAATGATTGTAAGCAGTGGGATTGATGAAAAGAACAAGGATAAAACGGTTGAAATAATACTGAAACAAATTGAAGACATACAAAATGGTATTATAACTGATTATGAATTTGACTCTACCATTAAGTCCATAGAAACAAGTATTGATTCTCTCAAAGACAGCCAGCTTCATCTTGTGGACTTCTATTTAAGCCAGGATATTATGGGTACAACCGATACACTTGATACAATACTAGGAAAAATAAAAAACGTGAAGAGGGAAAATGTAATTGAAGCTGCAAAAAAAATAAAACTGGATACGGTATATTTACTGGCTCCTGGTAATGAAAGGATGATGTAGGGATGGATTATAAAACTTTGGAATATGAATTCATAGATGAGAAAATGCATGTTTATGAACACCCAAGCGGATTAAAAACGTATGTAATTCAAAAGAAGGGGTATCACAAGGCACATGCTGCCTTCGCTGCGAATTACGGATCAATTGACAATAACTTTATAATACCGGGAGAAAAAGACATTACAAATGTACCTGACGGAATTGCACATTTTCTTGAACATAAATTATTTGAACAGGAAGATGGCAGCATAATGAATAAGTTTTCTGAATTGGGTTCAAATCCTAATGCATATACAGGTTTTACAAAAACGGTTTATCATTTCAACTGTACGGATAAGTTCCTGGATAATTTCGAACTTCTAATAGATTTTGTACAGAATCCATATATAACTGAAAAAAGCGTTGAGAAGGAAAAGGGGATTATAGAGCAGGAAATACTTATGTATGAAGACAGTCCGGGATGGAGAAGTTTTTTTAACCTCCTTGGTTCCATGTATCACAATCATCCTGTTAAAAATAATATTGCGGGAAGTATTGAAAGTATAGCAGAAATCAACAGGGATGTTCTTTATACCTGCTACAATACTTTTTATCATCCATCTAATATGGTAATTTGTGTAACAGGAGATGTTACTCCCGAAACAGTATTTGAAGCGGTAGATAAAGGTATTAAAAAATATGACGGCAGACGGAAGATTAAAAGGATATTTCCTGATGAACCGGAAAATATAAAAGAACGTTATGTTGAACAAAAACTTGCAGTATCAACTCCCTTGTTCCAAATAGGGTTTAAGGATAATACAGGGGAATTGGAAGGAATTGAATCGGCCAGGCGTGAAATTGCGGTAAATATACTGCTGAGTATGCTGATAGGCAGAAGTTCGGATTTATATGAACAGTTGTATAACAAAGGGCTTGTAAACGGATATATAAGTTATGATTATAATATTGAAAGGGATTACGGTTTTTCAATATTGGGGAGTGAATCGAATAACCCTGAAAAAGTAAGAGATATTATAGCAGAATCAATAGAAAAAATACTGTTGAAGGGAATTGATGAAAAAATATACGAACGTATAAGAAAAGCGTTTAAAGGCCGTTTCATAAGAGGCCTGAACTCTGTTGAAAAAATTTCGGATGAATTTATTTCCGTATATTTTAAAAATATTAATTTATTTGACTATTTGTACACATATGATAAAATAAATTTTGAGTATATAAACAGTGTTTTCAAGGAGCATTTTAACCTTGAAAGATTGTCATTGTCAGTAATAAAACCTGTGTAAGGGGGAAGAAAATGAATACTATTGGGTTTCCTGGTTTGTGGGGCTTGGAATTAACTATTAACAGAGTTGCTTTTGAGGTCTTTGGTATAGACATATACTGGTATGGAATAATCCAGGCTCTTGCATTTCTTGTTGCTGTTGTACTTGGAATGAGAGAAAGTAAAAAATATGGACTTGAGCCTGACAATATTATTGATCTTGTACTCTTTGTAATACCTGCTGCTATAATAGGAGCAAGGTTATTCTATGTATTGTTTAACTGGGTTGATTTCAAGGATAATTTACTGGAGGTTTTTAATACAAGAAACGGAGGAATGACTATATATGGAGGCTTGATACTTGCATTTGCCGTAGTGGTTATTTTTGCGAGGGTTAAAAAAATAGGCATACTGCATTTATTCGATTTCGGAATTGTATATATGCCGATAGCACAGGCTATAGGGAGATGGGGTAATTTTGTAAATCAGGAGGCTTTTGGTATAAATACCGAACTCCCATGGGGTATGATAAGTGACAGTACAAAGAGTTATCTTACAAGAAACTATTTAAGCCTTCAAAACATGGGGGTTAATGTGGATCCGAATTTACCGGTACATCCTACTTTTTTATATGAATGTATCTGGAATATAGGAGTATTTGCATTTTTACTATGGTACAGAAAACGAAAAAAGAAGGATGGAGATGTATTCCTTGCTTATCTTGTTTTTTATGGGATAATAAGATTTATAACAGATGGTATAAGAGCAGATGCCTTATTGTCAGGCAGATTTAATGTTTTAAGGTTATCAGCTGCAGCAGTAATTATGACGGCAGTTGTTATTTATCTGGTACGTGTGTTTAAGAGCAGAAATATTAAGGGACAATACGATGAAGTTGAATTGGGAGACAGTGAATATGGAGCAGTCCTTAAAAAAATGGATGAAGAAAATAATGAAGATTAGGTATATATTATGTATTTTGTTGAAAAGACAAGGGGTATTAATTATTTAAAACAATTTGATTATATGTTGTTTCTCGGAGTTATTGCAATAACTGCAATTGGGGTAATAGTACTTCACAGTGCGACAAGGACATTACCCGAAAACAATATTATGAAAACACAAATCATAAGTCTTGTAATTGGGATTATTCTGGCTGTAACAGTTAGTTTCCTTGATTATAAGGATTTTAAGATACTGGGAAATATTCTTTATGTTGTTAGTGTGATTTTTTTAATACTGGTCCTTTTCAAGGGAGAGGGATATGAAGAATGGGGCAGCAGCAGTTGGTTAAGGATTCCAGGTACGGGGATGACGTTTCAACCGTCAGAAATTGCAAAAATAACTTTTGTTATGGTAACTTCGGTTTTTTTTGAAAAGCTATTGGAAGAAAAAGAAAGAAACAGCCTTTTTGTACTTGCATTTATTTCTTTGATTCCTGTGGTACTGGTTATGCTGCAACCAGACTATGGTACGGCGATAGTCTTTGTATTTATGTTTTTTGTTATGCTTTTTATCTATGGAATAAAATACAGGTATATCTTGGTTGGAATAGGAATTTCAAGTATTATAGCCCCATTGATATGGTTTTTTGCGCTTAACGATAAAAGAAAAGAAAGAATTATTACATTTCTTAATCCCTCAAGTGACCCGCTTGATGCAGGGTTTCAGGTAATCAGGTCAAAAATGGCAATAGGAGCAGGCCAGGTTTTCGGTCAGGGTTTGTATAATGGAATACAGACACAAAGCAATGGTGTACCTGTAAAGGAATCGGATTTTATTTTTTCAGTTATAGGAGAGGAACTGGGTTTTATAGGGGCGTCAGTTTTAATTGCCATAGTATTTTTCATACTTTTAAGATGTCTTTATATTGCAATGAATTCAAGGGATATGTATGGTTCTTTTTTGGTAGTTGGGTTAACAGGTATGTGGGGATTTCATTTCCTGGAAAATATAGGAATGTGTGTAGGGGTTCTTCCCGTTACAGGTATCCCGCTGCCTTTTATAAGTGCAGGAGGAAGTGCCATGCTGACTAATTATTTTGCTGCAGGTATAATTTTGAGTGTCTCTCTGAGGCGAAAAAAGGAACTTTTCGAAAAAGACTGATTTGGTAAGTCTGGGAACAAATGTAGTCTAGGACATGTAATTTATTACCATTTTATGAGCAATTCCTTGCCTTTAAACGCAACTACTGCTTTAATAATATTCTCTTTTCTGATTCCTGCTTCCTTTAAATCCATATCATACTTGTTTTTTTCTATTTGCTGCATAGCAACTTCCAACGCCGACTCTAAAGTTTCTTTTCTTACAGGATCTACCTTTTTAAATTCCATTATTATAGCTTTGCATCGGCAGCAGCCTCCAAGATAAGATAGCAGGATACCGCACCGGCATCCAAACCCCCCCGTGACCTTTCACCCAGCCTGCTGGCCTTGCCTACCCGTGCAACCAGACCCTCTAAGATTGGCATTTACCTGCTGCAGTCCTTTTACGCTGTCATCCATACCGGTTTTCAAACTTTCAAGGTTAACAATAAGACTACCTAATTGATTTGATACCATACTGGCATAATCGCAGCGTTATTTGTATCGGCTGAATTTGAAAATCCTTTACATTCAGTTTTAACAGGATTTCAATTGTCTCTCCAAACTTTATCACAAAGAGTGTTCGGTGATATATTTATTTTAATTAAATTAGGGGAATTTTATATAAGATGTAACCTATTGA
>CAZANH010000422.1:0-4140 GCA_964486515.1 uncultured Eubacteriales bacterium | reverse complement strand
TTGCAAACCGAAATTTTTCCGCAGAAAGCATCCCTCCTGTGTTCAATGTCCATCCTGTCAAGTTCGTCGTCACATGCCTGAATCAATACCGGTACTTTTAATCCTGACATACTAATTGCATTAACAACACCCACCTCATCACCAAAATTAGGAAGTATTACTATTATACCTTCAATTACCTCCCTGTTGGCCTTAAAAAGTTCAGCACACTTTTTTGCATCCTCACGCGTTTCAACTGCACCGTATTTTGTATCATCCGTGGAAAGTGCGACAGCTCTATGCCCCATTTTCTCAAGTTTTTTGAGAATCAATTCCCTTCCTTCCTTTGCTAATATTGCAGGAAAAAATCCCCTTGTAGATACTATTACTCCGAATGTACTCATTTAAACCCCACCTTTCATTTATATAATAATTTTCAGTATTATAAAACCGGTTTTATAATACTGTATAAAAAATTATTTTTAAGATAGTCATATTACTTTTTTTATTATGCTGCTTTCTCGTACAATCAGTCTTGGCTCAAATATGATTTTCTTTGATATTCCATTTTCTTCTCCCTTCAATCTTTTAAAAATAAGCTCCGCTGCTGTCCTTCCAATCTCTGACTGTGCTATTGATACTGAACTCAGCCCCGGTTTTAATCTGCCGGATATATTATTATTATCCATTCCTACAACTGACATATCTTCCGGGACTTTTATACTGCTATCCTCCATTGCTCTTAATGCCCCCATTGCCATCATGTCATTTGCCGCACATATGGCAGACGGCCTGTTTTTTAAACCCAGAAAATATTTTCCCGCCTTATAGCCACTGCTCTCATTATAATTTTCCCAGTATATCAATTCTTCCCTTATTTTTATTCCGCTGTCCATAAAAGCTTCACGGTAACCTTCACATCTTTCCATAAAAGTATTGAGTTCCTTTATCCCTGCGATATAACCAATATTTATATGACCCTGCCCGATAAACAGTAGTAAAATTCCCTCTAAGATATTGGATATTCTTAAAATTACTAAATAATGTTTCCCTTATTCTCCATAATTTTTTAAAGACACTCTTCAATAATATGTCTGGTTATTAAGATCGGTATTGTTTGCAGATCGAAAGTTATAAAAATATAGAAACGTGTATAACCATTTGTCTGCCAATAACCTGATTGAGTACAATAAAAACTTATTTGAGTACATTTTATGTATATATATTCTATATTATACTTGAAATGAAGCTGTTTATTTAAACAGTACAATAAATAGACGACTTTAAAGGTAAAATTAAATCATTCTTTATTTTGCTAAATTATTTGAATCATTTGTAGATGCTTGCAATTTATACTTAACAATTTTTGGATATGCAAAGTATTAGGAAGAGAAGTAACGTCAGGTAATTTTAGATAGAATATTGTGAGGTTTATTAAGAATGAGTACCGGTGAGTACTACACAATTTGTGTATAATTTATGATAAAAATGTAGTTTACTCAAAAGAGACTATGATTCTGTGTATAATCAGGGTTAATCTGAGAAGAGAGGAGGTTTGTGCTATGGGATTACCTGTTATATACAGTTTTGCATATGTACTACTTACCCCCGGGATTTTTTGAATGATGTATGAGGGTGAAGTAAATAAAAATCAAAGGAGAGTGGTTTGAAAAAAATATTTGCAAAAAAGTAAACAAATTCAAATATACAGCTGCAATGCAGCGGAATGGAGGTTAGTATGAAAACATCAAAAGTTATGATAAGTATTTTTATGTGTATACTGATAGCAGTTTTTGCAATAACTTCAGTTATTAATACGGGAATTTTGAGGGTAGCCACAGTAAGCGCATCAGAAACCCTTGTTTCGGATGTAGTTGGAGTTACACATGTTGATGGCTTATACTATCATAACTCAACTACGCATTTTTTGGATGAGGGTGCTGATGTTATAGAGACAGATGTTGGTACAAGTGTTATTAAGATATGGTTTAATAAATTTAATTACGCAAGTGTTTATCCGTGGAATTCCAATTGGTCTCAGTTTACGGTTAATAGTCTGGAGGATCTTGCAAAGACTAGTTATTACCAGGACGTTCTTACAAGATCTCAGTTTAAGACTATTATACTTGAAGCCAGTCCTATACTTATTGGGGATTGGAAAGATGGTTTGAGTCAGACAGAGTATAATACTGTTTATAATGAGATCTATAATGCTACAAAGTACTTTAGAAATAACTCTAACTTTAGTGGTAAAACATTTATTTTACAAAACTGGGAAAGTGATAATGCCATTAAAGCCTGGAATATGTCATCATACCAGCAGGATATAGCCTTTCAGGGATTAATTGATTATATGGACTGCAAACAGAATGCAATCGATGATGCAAAGGATGATACACCAACCAGTAATGTTAATGTATACGGTGCACTTGAGGTTAATAAAGTTCCTGAATATGAGACCTATAATTTTCCGACGGTTATTGACAATGTTGCACCCTACACTAATATGGATTTATATTCATACTCTGACTGGGATACAAAGCAAATAGGTGATGAATGGAAAATGACTGGGAAACTTGATTATATAGCACAAAAAGCACCTGATTCTACAGCCTTTGGATCAAAAAATGTATTTCTTGGAGAGTTTGGGTCGCGTGAAGCAATGTTTATGTCAAGTTCAACACATGATGCTGAAAGTGACAGAAAACAGAGGGAAGTACTTGCCAGACAATTACAATTGGCATTAAGGTGGGGAGTGCAATATGCTGTATATTGGGAAGTGTACTGTAATGAGTTAAGGGATGGAGAAACTGTTGACCCTGGAGAAGAAGCCACAGAAAGCCAGCTTAGAGGTTTATGGCTCATAAGGCCGGACGGATCCGAGACATCCCTCCTTAATTACATGGCTGAAAGCATGAGTGAAACACTTAGCTCATACAAAAATGTCTGTGAAGCTGAAAGCCAGACTATAAGTGTTTCATCGGGTGATTCAGAGACTGATATATACGACACAACCCTGACTGGTGGGTATGGAAGCAAGTTATGTGCAGATGCTACAAATGACTATGCAGAATATACAATATATGTTCCACAGGCGGGCACGTATGGTGTATATGTAGGATACAAAACCGATACAAATTTGGGTAAATTCCAGCTTAAGGTTGAGGGTGAAAATCAGGGGTTAGAAAAAGATTGTTATAGTTTAACATCTGCAGTTACGTCATATGATGCAGGATCAAAAACGTTCAGTACTGCCGGTAACAAGAAATTCAAATTCGAAGTAACAGGCAAGAATGCTTCCAGCTCGGATTATGACCTGATTATAGATTATATAAAGCTTGTTCCTGTAACTTTAGCCACTCCGACTCCTACTGTGACTCCAACTGTGTCTCCGACTTCGACCCCGACTATGTCAGGAATAAAAATAACTGATTATCTTGACAATTGGGATAACATATACTCAAAAACATCTAACTGGAATTTTGGTACAAATAATGCAGCTTTATATTTTGAAGGAGATGCATCAAGAGCTAAGCGCACAGTTACTACAGCTGAAAGCATAGTTTATAACTTAAGCAATATATCAAATTTTGAAGCCAAAATTTTCTACTATAATAATATTTCCGGTAAAGTTGATATTTATACATCTCCGGATAATTCAACATGGACGTTTCTATCAACAACTTATGATACACCTTTGAATACCTATGAAAATTGGTACAGGACATACTTCAGACCATCAGGAACTATTCCGTCAGGAACCGATTACCTAAAAATTGAGTTTGATGATGATGCCCAAGCATGGACACCTCAGTTATCTGAAATATCAATAGCAAATGATGCGACACCTACACCAGGTGGGTCGACAGCCACACCTACACCGACACCGACACCTGGCGCCACAGATACACCAACACTTACGCCCACAGATACCCCAACACCTGGACCGACGGCTACACCTGGGTCTGGAGCTATATTCTCAGATGATTTTGAGTCACAATTTTCAGGATGGACCACTGGTAGTACTGTAAATTGGAACAGTTCTGAGCCTAAAAATGGAACATACACAGAAGTGAAGAGCGAATTAGAAAACGAGAGTAATATGGAGCTTTAGTGCGCAAGTAAAAAAATATTTTCGCAAAACGGGGTTGGACTCTCGCA
>CAZANH010000421.1:0-7391 GCA_964486515.1 uncultured Eubacteriales bacterium | reverse complement strand
TTTTACTATTGCTTCTCTGAAACCCAATAAAGTAATGATTATGAACAATATACCGGATATAAATACCGCTGCCAGCCCCTGAAAAAATGTATAACCCATTCCCAGCACAATCGTATAAGCAAAAAAAGCATTCAGCCCCATTCCCGGTGCCTGCGCGAAAGGAAGATTTGCAATAAATGCCATCATAAGAGTACCTATTGCCGCTGCAATACAGGTTGCGGTAAAAACACTGTTTCTTATTGCTTCAGCATCAGGATTACCAAGAATAAATAAAGGATCGCTTAGAATTGACGGATTTACGAATATTATATACACCATTGTTATAAACGTTGTAATACCTGCTAAAATTTCAGTCCGTACATTTGTACCTTTTTCTTTAAGCTTGAAATATTTTTCCATAATTCTATCTCCCCTAACTTATTGTCTTTCAAAAGTCAACAAAACTTAGGCATACCTTTTTGGTTGCGGCCGCAGGATGAGGTATATTTTAATGTTTAAAATGTCGCATACCCGTGAAGACCATTGATATACCATGCCTGTTGCATGCATCTATTGATTCCTGGTCCTTTATTGAACCTCCTGGCTGTATTATCGCGGTTATACCCGCTTCTGACGCAGCTTCGACAACATCAGGAAACGGGAAAAACGCATCGGAAGCAAGCACGGAACCCCTTGCCTTTTCCCCAGCATAATCAATTGCAATCTTAGCCGCCGTTATCCTGTTGGCCTGTCCCGGCCCTACCCCCACCGTACATTTACCCTTAGCAAGTACTATGGCATTGGATTTAGTCTGCTTTACCACTTTCATTGCAAAAATCATATCCTGCATCTCATTATCATCGGGCTTTTTGTTCGTGGGCACAGTGATATTTTCCATATTCATCAGTTCATTGTTGTACTCCTGTATAAGTATTCCCCCGCTTACTTTTTTCATATCCAATGTCCCATCAGGAAGTTTTTCCGATATGCCTTCAAGTGTCAGAATCCTTATATTCTTTTTCCGCATAAGTATGTCAAGGGCATCCTTGCTATAAGAAGGCGCAATTACAATTTCAACAAATATCCTGTTGAGCTCCTCGGCTGTCCTGCCGTCAATTTCCCTGTTTGCGGCAACAATACCGCCAAAGATGGAAACAGGATCCGCCTCGTAAGCTCTTATATACGCATCGTAAATATTTTCGGCGCTCGCCACTCCGCAAGGGTTCGCATGCTTTACCGCAACTACCGTAGGTTCATCGTATTCCTTCAGTAAATCAAGCGCACCGTTTGTGTCATTTATATTATTAAAGGATAACTCTTTTCCGTGAAGCTGTACCGCCGATGAAAGGCATCCCCTGTTAATGCCGGCTTCCCTGTAAAATACAGCCCCCTGGTGAGGATTCTCACCATATCTCATTTCCTGTACCTTATCATATGTTAAGGATAGTTTTTCCGGGAAAAAATCCTCTCCGATCTGTTTTCTCAAATATGTACTTATAAGAGTATCGTAATTACTTGTATGTTCAAACACCTTATATGCAAGATAGAACCTCGTTTTTGCCGATATTTCACCGGAATCTTTCAACTCATCAAGTATTTTTTCATAATCATCAGGATCAACAACCACCACAACATCCTGGTAATTCTTGGCTGCCGCCCGAAGCATTGTAGGACCACCTATATCAATGTTTTCTATTGCCTCCTTAAGCATGACACCTTCCTTCATAATAGTTTGTTTAAAAGGATACAGGTTTATGACTACAAGTTCAATAGGCTCAATCCCCAGTTCCTTAATCTGCCTCATGTGTTCCGGGTTATCTCTCATGGCAAGCAATCCGGCATGGACATTGGGATGAAGGGTTTTGACCCTACCGTCCAGGCATTCCGGAAAATTAGTAATATCGGATACACTTATTACATTTATACCCGATTCTTTTATAACCTTCTGCGTACCCCCCGTTGATATTATTTCAATACCTAAAGAATCAAGCTGCTTTGCTAATTCAACAATACCGGTTTTATCCGAAACACTTACCAATGCTCTTTTAATCATAAAAAACACTCCTCATTTATATTTTATTAAACATTACACATTTTATTTTTTTGCAGGTTTTATTATACAATATATAGTTAAATTTATCATCAATAATTTTAAACTTTTCGTTAAAATAAAAATATGTTAGAATATAAGGTGTAATTATATTGAAGGAGTTATTACCTGTACATGAGTATACTTGGTATAGTTGTTGAATATAATCCGTTTCATAACGGCCATTTGTATCACATTGAACACTCAAAAAAAATGTGCGGTGCTGATTATGTTATCTGTGTTATGAGCGGCAGTTTTATACAAAGGGGAGAACCTGCACTGATTGATAAATGGGCAAGGGCTGAGGCTGCACTTCTTTCTGGAGTGGACCTTGTAATTGAACTTCCTGTGATATATGCAATGTCAAGCGCTGAATTTTTTGCCTTCGGAGCCGTAAAAATACTTGACAGCCTGGGTATTGTAGACTATATTTGTTTTGGAAGTGAATCAGGTAGTATGGAAGACCTCCTATCAATATCGGAAATACTTAACCAGGAACCCCAATTATACCGGGAATATTTAAAACAGGCTCTCAACTACGGATTGTCCTTCCCTTCTGCCCGCGAGTCCGCTCTCAACGAATATATTTCTTCGACGCGAAACTCTATGAAAGATAATTCCATCAACAAAATCAACAGATTAATGAATTCCTCAAACAATATCCTTGGAATCGAGTATTTAAAAGCTATAAAAAAGCTTGACAGCACAATCAAACCATTAACCATAAAGCGTACAGGCAATATATATAATGAATCAGGTATCACCGGGAACATTTCAAGCGCTACAGCCATTAGGAAACATATATCAAATCTGCACCCTCCATACGACAGCCCGGAACTTTCAGGAACCGTGCCAAAATCCAGTTTGGATATATTGAGGCGCGAATTTGAAAATGGCAAAGGCCCTGTATATCCCTGGAATTTTGAAAAAATCATCCTGTCAAAGCTAAGAGGTATGCCTGTATCTGATATAAGTAAACTGCCATATGTTTCCGAAGGACTTGAAAACCGTATAGCAAAAGCCTGTGCCGATTCAGGTTCATATGCTGAACTTTTTGACAGGCTGTCAACAAAAAGATATCCGGGTACAAGAATACAGAGAATACTCTTCGCCGCGGCAACAGACCTTAAAGCCTCCGACCTCAAAAGATTTAATTTTTACGGAGGCCCCAGATACGCTAGAATTCTGGGATTTAACAAAAATGGCAGAAAACTTATTAAAAGAGCAAAAGTACATGCTACCATCCCACTTGTTACAAAAACATCATCATTTTTACACAATTGCAGACCTCTTTCAAAGAAAATGCTTGAAATAGAACAGCTTGCTACGGATATATATGTACTTGGATTTTCTAACCCAAAACAACGCAAATCAGGCCAGGACTATACACGGAATCCGGTCATTATCTGATTTATCCTGCGTGCTGCAGTATTGCTGCATTGAATCTTTTAAGAGTTTCAAACATAGCATTAATATTTTCGGATGGTGTACCGATTGGTATATCACAGCCGGACGACAATATGAAATTCCGGTAAATAGCTGTCTTTTGCAAAAGTTCCCATGTACTTAGCTTAACATCATCCACTTTTCCATTTTTTAATATTCCTGCAGGGTCAATATTCCCTGCTGCGAATCTTCCCCATGGTATTTGAGGCATAATATCCGTCATTTTTTCAACATTGCCGAAATGAAATCCAAGGGCACCGGTTGAAAGAAGCGAAGGCACCAGTTTTCTTGTATTTCCGCAGTTATGGATTATTACAATAAAACTATCGTCCTGTATTTCTTCTACGATTTTCTTCACATAAACTGAAGAGAACTCATTACATTGGGCAGGCGATAAAAGACCAGCCGCAGGTTCTGAGATTATTATACCGTTTGCTCCCGACTTTTTGTATTCTTTTGCAAAATTAATCAGAAATTCAGTTGTCTTGTTTAATAAAGAATGTACAAGTTCAGGTTCAAGCATAATAGCAATCATAATTTCCGTCAAATCATACAATCTTGCGGCAAGCGAGAACGGGCCTGTTTCCCCTCCAAATACCGGTCTGTCCTTTATGTTCTCAGCTGCAAGCCTGGCTGCTTTTATAAATTCAAATGTACGTCCCTTTTCTACCTCTGGAACCTTTAAAGCTTCAACTGATTCAATATCTGTTACTATTCCGGAAGATATCGTTGGTATATCCATGTCTGAAAAACTTACAGGACTTCCGAAAACCTCAGCCTCAACAGAAAGGTCCATAACTGTTATCGCCGCGGCAGTATCATATTTGTCTGCAAGAGCTTTTATACACTCATATTGTTTTTCCCCGTTCTTCACGACATCCTTTACACTGCTTCCCGTAATACCAATACCCGTTAATGTCATAAGGGGCATTATTTTTCTATTCATTGAACATGCTATATCGTAAATCCATTTTTTCATATTTCTTTTCATATCCATTCACCTCATTCAAATACTGTCTTACAGTAATTATCATGCTAATTGGCAATATAACTTTCATATTGTGATTCAATTATAACCTCAGTTCAGTTTACCGTATTTTAATAATTTTTGATTCTTTGTACTTTTTTTGGCATATTTACGGTATAAAATTGAAAGATAAGCTATCAGTAACAAAATACAAAAAATCAAAATATATTTCAATACCTTATTAACTTAAAGTAGTAATATTAATATGTACTCAATATCCTTCCATTTACACGAAGGAAAACATTTAGTATAATTATAATTGTTCAGGGGCGGAGTTATTTGAAATTATATCAATTGGAACAAATAAAATCTTACAAATGGAAGCGGGAGTATATGAAAAAGAAAAGAATCAGCAGTGAAATTGGGTTTAATGTTGAAAGATCAATTGAATATATTGAGTCATATACTAATTCCACCGGTGTAAATTGTACGTTGATTGATTCACGTGGCCAGAATTTATATTCCACATCAAAAACATTAAGTATTTGTGAGTTTTGCAATAAAATCGGCGAAGAATCAGGTAAAGGAAAGATATGTGGAAATTCGCATCTTTATGGAAGTTATCAAGCAGAAAAACTGGGGGGTAAATATATTTTCTTTTGTCCAATGGGCCTTGTACACTGGGCTTCTCCAATAACTCGCAACGGGATAATGACCGCTGCAATAGTTGTCGGACCTGTGCAAATGGTAAATGCAGAAGATTTTTTGCTTGAGGATATAATACTAAAGAATGATATCGGACACAATCATCTTGAAATAATCAAGAAATATATTAATGAGGTTCCCATAATCAAACCGGATATAGTAAACAGTATGTCGAAGCTTTTATTCCTGGTAGCTGAGAATATTTCAGATGTGCAACCTTCGGCATATTACCAGGAAAGAGAAGAATACTTTGAACAACAGTCACATATTTCAGAGTATATACAATACATAAAAACGATGGGCGGAGATGAGAAAAGTCTTGAAACATATCCCATAGAAAAGGAAAAAGAACTTCTTTCACTTATATCTCTTGGTGATAAACCAGCTTCCCAAAAACTCCTCAATGAAATACTTGCTCATATATTCTTCTCAAACGGCAGTAATTTTGAGATAATCAAGGCAAGAGTGCTTGAACTTGTAGTAATGCTTTCAAGAGCTGCACTTGAGGGAGGTGCAGATGTTGAGATGATATTTGGCTTGAATTACAAGTACCTTGGGCAGATTCACAATTTCAAAACAGTGGAGGACTTGGCTTACTGGCTTTCAGAAATAATGTCGAGGTTTACTGACTGTGTATTCAATCTGACTGATGTGAAACATGTTGATGTTATCTACAAGGCCATAGATTATATAAAACAGAATTACATGGAAAAAATAACACTTGAGGATGTTGCTTCTCATGTATATTTGAGTCCTTCATACTTCAGCAAAATATTCAAGGAGGAAATGGACCTCAATTTCAATGCATATTTGAATCATATTAGAATTGAAATGAGCAAAAAACTATTACTCGATGATTCGATAGTACTGGTTGATGTATCAAATCTTGTTGGCTATGAAGATCAAAGCTATTTTTCAAAGGTTTTTAAGAAATTGACCGGAGTAAGTCCTGGTAATTTCAGAAAATCAAGGGGAAAGATAAAAAAACATGCTGCTGTTTCAAGTGCATAAGTTGTAAAGGTTATAACCTGCAATAAATCAGAATTATGACGCAGGATTAAATAAATATTTTATAAAAAACATGGAGGTGAATTTATGAGTATTTTTGATGATATTTCAGAAAATCTTCAAAAAGGCAGAGCTAAAGATGTAAAGGAACTTGTACAAAAAGTAATTGATGAAGGTGTGGATGCAAAAACCATATTGGATAACGGTCTTCTTGCCGGGATGAATATAATAGGAATCAAGTTTAAAAATAATGAAATTTATGTTCCCGACGTACTTATTGCGGCAAGAGCAATGAAAGCAGGTACCGAACTTTTAAGGCCTCTTCTTGTATCAAGTGGTGTCAAATCAATAGGTACGGTTGTAATAGGAACCGTAAAGGGTGATCTTCACGATATAGGAAAGAATCTTGTCCGCATGATGATGGAAGGAAAAGGCCTTGAAGTTATTGATCTGGGAATTGATATTTCCGGTGAAAAGTTTGTAGAAGCCGCTATAGAGAAAAAAGCCCAGATAATTGGGTGTTCTGCATTGTTGACAACAACAATGGGTGAGATGAAAAATACTGTTGAAGCCGCAAAAAAAGCAGGAGTCAGAGATAAAATAACAATAATGGTAGGCGGCGCACCGGTCAATCAGAATTTCTGCGACAGTATCGGCGCCGATATCTACACGCCAGATGCTGCTTCAGCTGCACAGGCAGCAGCAGATGTCTGCACAGCGTAATAGAATTAAAATAATATAACAGGGGCGTTTTTAACGCCCCTTATTTATATTTCCATGATTACAGGTAATATCATGGGATTTCTCTTTGTTTTCTCGTAAAGGAAGTTTCTCAGATCACTCTTAATCATATTCTTTTTCGCTATCCAATCATTTCTTTTTTTAACGTCAAATTTTTCAAGTGAATTCTTTGCCGTGTCTCTTGCTTGTTCCATCAAGTCTTCGGATTCTCTTACATAAACAAAACCTCTTGATATTATATCCGGTCCTGCTATTACAACACCTGTCTCTTTTTCTACTGTTATTACTACAACAATCAAACCATCTTCTGATAAATGTTTCCTGTCCCGCAGTACAATATTGCCAACATCCCCAACACCAAGCCCATCTACAAGAATTCTCCCTGAAGACACATTTCCGTTTATTTTTGCAGTGTCCTGTCCAAGTTCAAGGACATTGCCAATATCCATTACAAAT
>CAZANH010000420.1:0-5825 GCA_964486515.1 uncultured Eubacteriales bacterium | reverse complement strand
GGGTCGATTTTGTCGTGCTTAATTTTAGTTACAAAATTTTTGAAAAATACTATAAATATTTTTCAAAAACCCCTTGACAATAATTAGCTGGTCTATCTACTCTACTTTTCAAGCTTTTTTATTCTTATTGCATCTTTTAAAGCATTTTCTATAGCTTGGGATCTGTTTTTCATTCCATATAATGCTTCTGCTTCTCTAATAACTTCACTTGATATATTTAAGGTCGTTCGCATGTATGCATCAACTCCTTCATAACAGTTATACATCAATTATTTATGAATTACAAGCAGCTTTCTATGAATCGTTCCATCCCCTGATTTAAACTTTTTCATATGCTCTTAAAAAGTAAAAAAACAGATAACTATGCATCCGGGTCCACCATTATAACACAGGTGAATGAAATGATTAAAAGGTTACCTTTCAAACTATAATCATCCTTCTTTAATTTTCCTGTTCATCTGCTCTCGCTTAGTGAGAATCAACTGTAGAACGGTGAAGGAACTGATTCAGAAACCCAATGAACTCAAAACCCTTGTTTCCAATACTCCATCTACTGCCACATCAATCATCTCCAACCATATCGGTTATCAACCCTGTTTTGTTTTCTATAGTATAACATATATTTCTGTGTACACTTAATATTTCGACATATTTCGGGCCGTAACCGGTACCTTTACTTCACCTTTCGTTTCCCGTAATAATTGATTTCAATAGTATGTTTGTGTATAATACTGATATAAGTTTCAGGTCTTACTCAGGACAGGAGGCAAAAAAGAATGAACAGTAAGGAAAAACTCGAAAATATATTGTCTGAAGTAGCAATTTCAATGAAGGATATGTTCGGGGAAAAACTAAAATGGATTAAACTATATGGTTCTTATGCTCGCGGAGATTATGACAATGGATCTGATATCGACATAATGGTACTTGTGGATATGGATAAATATGAACTTGCAAACTATAGGGATGTTATATCGGATATAGCCTGTGAAATAGGGCTAATGCAAAATGATGTGCTTTTATCCATAAAACTGCAGGACAGTTCCACATTCAATAAATGGAACAAAGATCTGCCCTATTTTGAAAACGTATTAAAGGAAGGGATTACGATTAATGCTTGAAAACAGGATACAATTAGCAAAATACCGCTTGGAATCTGCTAAAAATTGTCTGCTTGCATCAGATAATTTATTAAAAAGCAACTTGTATAAAGACAGTATTAATCGTTCATATTATGCAAATTGGACTACAAAAAGCATTCAGCGGTTATATCATTTTTCAGCAAAAATTATTTAAAAACAAGTAAGCTTGACCCTAAGCTTTCACAAATAATTCAAAGAGCTTTTAATATACGAAATGATAGTGACTATAAAGACTTTTTTGTTGTGAGCAGAGATGATGCACAAAACCAAGCATCTTAATGCAAAAACCTTTCTCAAAGCTGTGGAAGAGTACATTAATAAAATTATATGAACACTTCAGACGTCTTCAATGTATATGTTATAAAACAGCCATTTCAGTTATTTGAACAGCACTGCCTTCATAAACCACCTTGTAAGCTGGCTTTGTAAGCTTAATATTTTTCGACATATTTCGGGGCGTAACCGGTACCTTTTATTTCGGACAAGCAGCAATCACTGGTGAGCCATGGAGGAATCGAACCTCCGACACCTTGATTAAAAGAAGAGCAGTTTTTTATTTGTGTAAAGTCTTGTTTGTAGGTGTTTTTACCTGCTCTTACTTGTTTTTAGTAATCTTGTGCTTGTTTTTATATACATTTATGTGTAGATTGGCACAGGAATAGCACTTCACAAATTGCAGTAATAGAACTTGCTAACATAATTCAAGTGGTAAATTTAGTGAAAAGATTATATAAATTTCTATAGTAATATTTTTACAAATATATTGATCCAGTTTTAGCTATTATCCTTTCACCTCGACTGTCTATAAGTACAGGGGTTTATTTGGCTACTGAAAGCCGCATTTCAGCCTAAAGGCCGCTAAAGCACATATGTTGAACCATACTCAAGCTTTTGAATGAAACTCAATCATCTATCTTAAATATTTCTTTAATATTATCTTTACCTTGCTCTTCGATATATTGCTTTATCATTTCCTCTGTAACTGAACCAGTAGTCCTGCAAAAATATCCTAGTGCCCATAAATACTATCCCTAATATTTCTTCTTCAGTTTGTCGTATTCTTCCTGAAACATCTTTGATGCCTACCCTTTAGATATTGCATTATTTTACTAGGCGCTATCGATGGCAAAATTCCCTATATTTTAATGAATTTGTTGAATTTTACACGTTATGCCCTATCGGCTTAAGTATTTCTAACCAGCAAAATTATTTACATAACCGACAATTGTTTTAATTCTTCAGTTAATCTTAACTTATTTCTACTTTGTATTTTGTCCCATTAATTACAACAAATATTTCTTTTACGTTTGTATAGTAAATAGAAGGATAAAAATAATATGAAATACCATCATCTGCATTACTGGATAGATTAATTGTACCAGTATCACTTTGAGATATTTTCCTTCCTTTTTCATCTTCCAGCCAGATTTGATTAATTACACTGGTATAGTCGCAATACAATAAATTAGATTTTGTAGTAAGTGTTATCCTTGATGAGGAAATGATTAATTTATCAAGCTTAATAAATCCATATTTTGTACTTACATCTTCTTTAACATCATATATCTTTGGTTCAGGAATCTTTTCTTTATCAAAATGTATGTTTATATTGTTAAAATCGTATAAAGTTTCCCGATTCTCATTATAAACATGTGCTTTAACAACTAAGCAACCTTTGTTATCAATTATATAATCTTTAAAGAAGCTGTAGCTGTAATAACAACTTAACTTTTTAATATTATAGTTACTATAATAAACATCAGTAGTTGTAAAAATAATCTTCCCTTCAAATCCTGCAATATTAATATCAAGTCCTAAATATTTTCTTTTTGTCTCTGTTAGATCTTCTTCAAAATTATCCGTAAAATATTTTTCGTCAGTTTCATTAATGTAAGATTTTCCATATATGTATTTATAATTTTCAATATTATTATCTATAAGTGTAACCAACATTTCAATTCTATCTGAATCAATAAAAATATCCTCAAACTTTAATGTATAACCATTTTCATTAATCACCACATTGTTTAGCATATGATGTCCGTTTTTACTGGCAACTATGATCCCTTTGTCAACTTTATATAAATCTTCAGGAGCTTTTAATCCAGATTTTAATAAATCAAAATAATTAATTATAAAGAAAGCAAAAGTAATAAAGCATATAAGAATTATGAATAATGTCTTTTTTTTTATCATTTTATCATCCTTCAATTTTATTAACATTCAGCGGGCGGGATAGGCGCTGTTGCTGAGGGATCCATTTCTTCATTCACTCTGCTCCATACACGGTATGTATGTTCTATGTCATAAGAGTTATAACTTGTTCTATTCTCTGTAACAGTAAAATAATAGTCACCAATGTGATCATAAACCAAATATTCATATGTTCCATCATATTGATCCTTATAATAATATATATAAGGACGCTCAACTGTCTTATGCCAAGCACCTACATTAAGTTCAGTACCTTCTGAAATTTTTGACGTTACAGTTATTGATGATGAGACTTGAAGCCCCCAGTTTATTGCATCTTCAGCTGATAAAGTGCCTTGAAAACCTAGTGATTTGGAGACTGAAACATCATGAGTAAACTCATATGTACCACCAGAAGCAGATTTGTAACAATCTAAGCCATACCAGGTTACAACATAATTTACCCATAAGACATGATGTGACATATATGGATTGACAGTCCATCCTTCCGATATAATTGTCTGTTGAGAAGTTGGTATATAATTTGCAGTAATATTATCGCTATCTAATTTACCTTTTCCGCTCTGATAATCATCGATAAACTTACCATCAACAATATGTCCCAAGGGAGCAATTATTCTTTCTGGAACATTATTAGCAGAACTCATTTCTTTATTTTCCTTATTTGGGTTATCTTTAGAAAGCAGATTATCTTTTTGAGCTTTTTCCATTACCTCAGCCATTTTTTTTGCAATTTTATATGCATCTTTATCACTTATTCCTTCGTTATTAGCTAAAACATGTTCATATACTTTTAAAATAGTGCTATCTTTATCAAATGTAACAATAGCACCTACTTCATCAGCTGTATATGTTTCAGAATTTAAAATTTCAGAATTCTCAATATCTGTATTACTATTAGCTTCTGCAATAGAAAATGAAGATATGGTACACAGTATAACTATAAATAAAACGAAACTAAATATCTTTTTATAATTTCTCATAATTTTACTCCTTTCTATTCTGTACTTTAATTAATTAAATTAATAATGTCACCAACATAATGAGGTGCCGCCATTGAAGTTCCATCCATTTCAGCATATCTATCATTAATGAATGTTGAATAAATATCAACACCTGGCGTAAATACATCTACACCCTCAGTTGCTGAAAAACTGGCAACATCACCACTCATATCAATAGCACCAACAGATACTACTTCTGGATATGCTGCCGGATACTCACTGGTACCACCATAATTATTTCCTGCTGCAGCTACCATGATTATTCCCGCATTATGGACTTTAATAACAATATCATGTAAACCTTGAGAATCATTAACTGTTCCAACGCTCATATTTAGAATATCAATATCATTATTTATAGCCCAGTCAATGCCTTCAATGACATCAGATACATACCCATTACCACTACTGTCCAACACTTTAACGGCATATAAGTCTGCATCAGGTGCCATTCCTATTACACCTATGTCATTATCGACAGCAGCAACAATTCCTGCAATATGCGTCCCATGTCCGTTGTCATCATTGGCAGGCTTATTTTTCTTCAGAGCATTAAATCCACCCTTGATATTATCTTTTAAATCTGGATGATCTAAATCAATACCTGTGTCAATAATGGCAACTTTCACATTATCTGTATCAGTCTGTCCCCAATAATCAGGTGCACACATCCATTCAATACCCCAAGGTATTACTTCTGGTACTGGTGGTGGCGGAGTTTCAACAGGGTCTTTTTCAGGCTTTTTACTAATAGATATTATTAAGTCATCTTCAATATAAGCAATCTCATTTTCATCTTTTAGCTTATTTTCCTTTGAAAGCTTAACTACAACTCCATTGATGCTTTGTAATTCCTTAATCTTCTCCACACCATGTTTTTTCAGTAAAGCATTCTTTTTAGCCCTATCAATAGAATTCTTGAATACAACTATCTTTCTATCCTGTTTTTCAGATGCATGTACTGTAACTACAGATACCACAGCTACAGTTACTAATACAGATAAAACTATTCCTGCAGTTTGTTTTATTACATTTGACTTTAGCATATTTCACCTCCTCACATTTTCTATTTACAATCCACATAAAAAGGTGTATACTAAAGCCATGGCATCCTTTTTATGGGATTGCATTTTATGTAAAAGGTTCTATGGCAGACATACTTAACCAAGGTTGCTGCCTTGGAACCTTTTTACCAAATATGTTATTTTTGCTACTCTCCTCAATAAAACTAATATTTGATTATTATTCCATTTCTTTTTTTTTACATTTTACATTAAGATTGATATAATGTCAATAATTTCTTTTTGTCATACTTTGTCATTTTTTGCGCATTATGCCATCATATATCAGAACATATGTACAGATATTTTTGTATATTTTATAAGTTTATTTATATGGTAAAGTTTTGATCCCAAAACCCGGCTTTCATCTCCCTAATAAATTAGGGAGGATTCCCGCCGGTTTT
>CAZANH010000419.1:0-3119 GCA_964486515.1 uncultured Eubacteriales bacterium | reverse complement strand
TTCCCCCGTTTTTAAGGATATTATTTTTAGTTATAATGCTATTTAATATGTCCTGTAGATGTCGATACCGTTATTGCTGTATACCAGGCTGAAGCCGTCCCTGAAAAGCTGTTCGTTAAGCTTGTAAT
Source organism: uncultured Eubacteriales bacterium (assembly GCA_964486515.1). GTDB lineage: Bacteria > Bacillota > Clostridia > Acetivibrionales > CAZANH01 > CAZANH01. The sequence goes on along the minus strand of CAZANH010000419.1, from coordinate 2,991 downwards.
TGCCAGGGTTTTTGACATCGCTGTCAATGACAATATAACTTATATCATTATCCTTTAAAAATGTTTTTACTTTGTTTATATCCGTACTTTCATATATTTCCTTAATCATTGCATACCTGTGGTGGCTGTCATATCCTGCAGACCATGGGTAGTAGCCGTGGCCGCAGTATATTTTCCTTCCTGCCAGAAGAATAGGGTTGGTGGTAATCGGATGGGTGAGGAATATTTCATTCGGACCGGTTTCATTTACCGTCCATAAGAGGAGTTCATCGTTCACGCTGTGCTGGATATGCCCCCTGTCATGATTGTACAGTGTGATTATATCGGCTATGCCTGTTATTGTCATTAAAAATGACAGGACGAGAGCAAGTATAACCACTGCCGCTCTTCGTGACGCGAACATGTGGTAAAGCATGCCGGCGATGAATATGTTTATCAATATGCAGGAAAGTATGACGTATTTATGGTTTACGGTAATGTCGGGAGTGAGCTGAAGCGTTGTAGCAAGAATTATCGGTGTTATAAATGCCAGTGCCGGAGTAAGCGAGCCTTTCGGGACGGTTGTAACGCCGTAGAAGGTGACAGCCAGTATACTTATCAAAACAGCGCCTCCGATAAGGTACTTGTATTCAACACCAAAGACCGGTGTATATTTCAGGATTGTGAATGCTGTAAGGGCTATAAGTAAAAAAGATAAAACAATACGGTATTTTTTGTTTGAAAGCGCTATGCTCACTATAAACATAATAGGCAGTATACCGAGAAGCTCCACATAAAACCTCAGTATTCCCGTTATATTGCGGCTTCCGGACAGAAAACCTATGGTAAGCCTCGGCTCTACAGCCTGACTTTCGGCACCTGTGAAAAACCGCACCTGTATTAGAGAAAGGATTATGGTGATTACGGCAATGTTAAAGTACTGAAGGCGGTGTTTTGAAAAAACAGCCAGGACAAATAGGATTGGCAGTGCGGCAACCACTACGGCCCCATTCCAGAAACTTAAAGCACCCAATATAAGGCCGGCTGCAGCTGAAAGCAGTACATTTTCAGGCAGCCATGCGTCCTTGCTGAATATGAATTCCCTAAGCCAGTTTTTCATATTGGCAATGAGGTTGCCCTCTGCCGATATTTTCAACCTTCTCAGTGAAAACAGCATTTTTTTAAAAAGTGGCAGAACAACTATAAGTATGAGCATAAATATACCAAGAGCGAATGCGAGATGCCTCTGATTGACATATACCTTCTGTGCCCAGAGGCCCCATTCCTCATGAAGCGTATTTCCTATATGGCTGTCACGGTTTGTCAGCACCCTGTTTATGATTTCATTTAATGACCCCATATTTCCGGTAAATGTAAAGAACGCAAATGAGCTCCTGAAAAAGAACAGTATCGAAGTTATTATTCCTATCCATGGTTTTCCCATCGTAATAACCGCAAAGGAATACAGGAGCATGAGGAATGACAGCAGGGACAGTATGCTTGGAAGGTTGAACGCCCAGTCAAGCCTCAGCCCCAGATATTCGAGGTTGCCGGCAAGAAACTGGAATAGAAAGTGGTAGCGTATCGTGCCATCCGCAAAGTGAGGGTATTCCGTCGGGAAATTCGATCCGAGAGAAAAGGAACGTATTACGGCAAGGTGCGGGGCAAAGTCGCTGAAAACGGATATGCCGATGTGCATTGTACCGTCCTTGACATAAAATGAGCGAAACATGAAATAACTCCATATTACCGTAACAATTATAATAAATGACAATTCAAGCATGTGCCCGCGAATGAAGCCGACAATCTGTCCATTATTAGTATTTGCTGTTTCCTTGAAGAAATCCCTGAAAGCCTGTTTCTTCTTTATAATTATGTATATTGACATGGCTGAAAAAAGAGCAAATGTTATGATATTTCCATAAAGCATCGGTGATTGGGCAATAGTGTGAAAAGCGTACGAACAAAGATAAACTGACCATGTCATTAAAAGTGTCCCTGTCAAAAAAGAGGCTGGTAATGTGACCATCCAGTTATCAAGTTTTACCGGTTTACCAAAAAAACTTCTCGTTTCTGAAATACTGAAGATCCCTGGTATGAATCTTTTTAGGAAATGATAACCTGTAAAGATTGAAATAACCAGATATAGTATACCCAGCATTTAATTACCCCCCGTTATAAAACATGATAAATCCTTACCTGTAAATCACCTTTTTATATATTATAAAGTTCCAGGAGACAACAGCTCCCATAACTATAATCTTTGAAATTTGAGGGATTATACCCGCTATATCGGAAAGTATATATATCATACCTGTAGTTACCAAAAGGTTGAATGCAAACAAAAGGCCGTAGAGCTTTAGCTGTCTTCCGATATTATCTTTTGATTTAAAGGACCAGTACCTGTTCATTAAAAAATTAAACCAGAATATTACTGTATATACCGTTATATTTGAAATAATATAATTTAGCTTGGCGAGCTGAAGCAGCAGCAGAAAAAGCATATACTCAAGCAGAAACGACATGAATCCGATTATGAGATATTTCTTGAACTGAGTAAAGGACTTGTCCGTTAAAAATTCGGAAAAAAATTTATGCCTCTTTAATTTTTCTATAACTGCAGCTATGCCCATATTTCCCTCTTTTTAAAATAAAAAATATAAATAAAACAGAAAAAATATACAAATAGCCCCTTTATATCAATTATACGCCGTACACATAAAAGCTGCACGCCCCCACACAACGTATGCCTGAAAGTAAACTACAGTATATTCTACACCGACACCAGCACTGCAGTATATTTGACAGCAACCGGCAATATTTAACACCAACACCCGCTAATTATTATACCAACTGCATTTAAAAAAAGCAATAAAAAATTTTTTGAAAGCAATTTTCGTTGTGTACATTATCTTTTACTCCTGTGTTTTTTATTCCTTCTTCATATTTCTTGTCCTTAATTTGTTTCATTGCTTCTTTTGCAGCTTCCTCCGCAGTTTTGTTTGAGCTTGT
>CAZANH010000418.1:0-6027 GCA_964486515.1 uncultured Eubacteriales bacterium | reverse complement strand
AAAACCATGGGGAACCGGGCATGCTGTTTTAAGCTGCCGTAATACAATAGATTCTCCTTTTGCAGTAATCAATGCGGATGATTTTTATGGGCGTTCATCTTTCCGCCTTATATATGACTATCTTGAAAATGTTGAAGAAGACAGTAATCAACTGTATGATTTTTGCATGGTTGGATTTGTCCTTGAAAACACGCTTACGGATTATGGACATGTGGCGCGTGGTGTTTGTGTCGTTGACACCGATGGTTACCTTATTGGGATAAATGAGCGTACGATGATAAAAAGGTTCGGCCGTACTACAAAATATACGGAAGATGGGCAAAAATGGGTTGAAATTCCTGAGGGAAGTACGGTATCTATGAATATGTGGGGGTTCACTCCAGGTATATTCAAGGAATTGAAATCGGAATTTCATAAATTTTTAAAAAAAGAAGATATATATTACAAAACAGATTTTCTCAAAGACGAATTTTTTCTTCCTTCGGTAGTTAATACCCTTTTAAAAAGAAACAGGGCAAGGGTAAAAGTATTAAAAACAAAAGAGAAGTGGAGAGGCGTCACATATAAAGAGGACAGGCCTGTGATAAAAAAAGCGATTAGTGAACTAATCAAGCAGGGTGTATATTCGGAAAATTATTGATGAGGCTTATGAATAAACCAAAATAGATTAATAATAAGAAAGTGATCGAAACTGAAGAACAGTATGGCAAAAGAATATTTGAACTGTCAGATTACTTAATCCAAGGTAAAAATACACTTATTGCAGTCCTGAAAAACAGGAAAGGCAGATGTGGGATAACTGGCGGGGTAAAACTTGCATCCATGCAGCATCCTGTGTGGATGCGAAAGGCATTTAACGGTTTGTGTCAGGTAATAGTTCGCTCAACTGAGAAAAAAGGAGTAATGACCTTGACTGCAGAATCAGACGGGCTTTTAAGTGCATCTGTCAGTGTTATCCTGAAATGAAACAATGACAATATCAATGATGTTAACTTACCGTTAAAAAGTAGAAAAAAGAACACGTATGTAAAATATTTGTCGTATCCTTATATTGCTTTCATGTTTTAAAATAAAACTGCATTTGATGATTACTACAGAATACAATACCTATTCCAGCGTATATGGATTTGAGAGGCATTTTATCAGGGGAATAAAGAAGATAAAATTTAGGTGCAGCCTGGCTTTCTTAGTAATGTTGGTGGTAGCCATAGGGAGGATAAAAAAGGAACAACCAGAAATGATTAGGATGCTTAATACAGGATAAAAAAGTTATTAGAAAAAAATTAAAGGTTATCCACAATTAAAGAGGTGAGGTATGCCCTTTTTGTGGATAAGAAATGAAATATGGTATTATATGTATATTAAACTATGAAATAGCGTTATATGAATGCGACATTACCAGGAATATAATGGGAATGTGGCTGAAAAAAGTTTACAACGCAAATTGCCAAAATGAGATTTTTTGTTGCAATTTTACGTAATATTTAGTAAAATGTAAAAAACACTTTAAAAGTGTAATATTGTATGAGGAGAGATGAGATAGATGAGCAAGTACAACAAGAATGATGTTGTAAAGATTACTTTGGAAGAAAAAGAAATACCGGAACAATGGTATAATATTGTTGCAGACATGCCGAATAAACCGGCGCCGTATTATAGTCCTAGGACAGGCTTGAGAGCCACACCAGAAGAAATGGCTGCGATATTTCCCATGGAACTTATAAAACAGGAAATGTCAGCTGAGAGATGGATCGATATACCTGATGAGGTAAGGGAATTTTACCGTCAGTGGAGGCCTACAACAATGTACAGGGCAAGACAGCTGGAAAAGCTTCTTGATACGCCTGCAAGGATATATTACAAATACGAGGGCCATAATGCTACCGGTAGCCATAAGTTAAACACTGCAGTTGCACAGGCATACTACAATAAAAAGTCAGGAATCAAGAGGTTGGCAACTGAGACAGGAGCAGGGCAGTGGGGGAGTGCTTTGAGTGTTGCCACAAGTTTTTTCGGGCTTGAATGTACCGTATACATGGTAAAGATAAGTTATCAGCAAAAACCATACAGGCGTTCATTCATACAAACCTTTGGAGCAGATATTTACCCAAGCCCCAGCAACAAAACACAGACAGGGCGAGCTGTCCTTGAGAAAGATCCTGATTGCAAGGGAAGCCTTGGTATGGCAATAAGTGAAGCTGTTGAAGATGCGGCTACACATGATGATACCAACTATGCTCTTGGAAGTGTTCTCAATCATGTGTGCATGCATCAAACGATAGTAGGACTTGAATCCAAGAAACAGCTTGAAATGATTGATGAATACCCGGACGTTGTTATTGGATGCGTTGGTGGCGGAAGTAACTTCTCAGGCATTGTATTTCCGTTTATTGCGGATAAATTCAAGGGCAAAAAGGTAAGGGGAGTTGCAGTTGAACCTACCGCATGCCCTACCTTGACAAAAGGGAAGTTTGCTTATGATTACGGTGATACGGCAAAAATGGCGCCGATTGCTAAGATGTATACACTCGGACATGATTTCATACCACCCGGAATTCATGCAGGCGGTTTGAGATATCATGGAGATGCCCCGATATTGAGCCAGCTGGTCAAGGATGGTTTTATTGATGCTGTTGCATATAATCAGAAGCCTGTATTCGATGCGGCTGTACAGTTTGCAAGAGTACAGGGGATTGTACCCGCACCGGAATCTGCTCATGCGGTGAAAGCAGCAATTGATGAGGCATTACAAGCAAAAGAAGCAGGGGAAGAGCGTGTAATACTGTTTAACTTGAGTGGTCACGGTTACTTTGATATGGCAGCATATGACTATTACTTCAGCGGAAAGATGGAAGATGTAGCATATTCCGAAAAAGCGTTGGAAGAGAGCATGAAGAATCTGCCGACTGTAAATGAAGAAGAATAACTTAAAAAAATATTATTTTTAATGTAAAATTTTATTTTAAGAAGGCAAAAAGTCATGTTAAAGAATAAATTCAGTAACCTTGAATTTTTAGTAGATATGGCTTTTTGCCTTAAATAGACAGTAAGGTATATTATCCCATGCAGCAGCCTCCGGCCGCAACCAAAAAGTATATCTCATTCTGCGTAAAAATACAGTAAATAGTAAAAAGTCATAATTTTGTTATGGTTTTACGATATTGCCCGGGAGTTTTACCGACGATTCTTTTAAACATCCTTAAAAAATTCGAGTAATCATTGAAACCGGACATGCTGCAAGCTTCAGATACACGTTTCCCATCGGAGAATAGCGCCTTTGCCTTGGATATTCTCTTTAAAACAATATATTCGTGCAGGCTCCTGCCGGTACTTTTTTTAAAAAGCCTGCTAAGATAAAACCTGTTGAAGTAGAATTTTTCTTCCAGCCTTTTCAGTGAAAGGTTGTCTTCAAGGTTGTTATCTATATAGTCAAGAACAGGCAGCAAATTATCAGGTATGTTAATATAATTATTGTTGGGAGCAGTGCTTGAAAAAACACGGTTTATGAAAATCAACAGTTCAATGAATCGTGTGAGTTTCAGAATTTTTGAATTAATGTCGTCCGGGTTAAGTTTTTCAATGTAATTAAAATACCCCATTATTTCCTTTGACTGGTTTTCTAAAAGGCTTATCCTGTTTTTTTCACCGCAGGGCCTTTTTATAAAGCAGTTGAGAAGTTCCTGGCCGTATGAACCGAATATGCGAACTATGGAAGGGTCAAAATGTATGACTATCCTTTCATAGGGTTCCCCGGGTGAAAAAGAGGGTTTGTGTATTTCATGGCTGTTCATAAGAAGTAAATCACCGTACTTGAGCCTGTAGGTTTTTTTCTCAATAAAATAATTTACGTTCCCTGATATGAAAAAATAGATTTCAAACCTGTTATGAAGATGAAAGTCCATTCCTTTGGGGTTTGATGTTATCGTATGCCCATAATTGATGGCATAACCGGAATTATTTAAATAGTAATCAAACATGTCGGCCTCCGTGTTTAACAAAAAAGTCAAGATAAACAATATATTATTCAAATTATGCAATAATCCTGCTTATATTATACAGTATAATTGTTATTGTGCAAACAAATATTTTACAGGGGGTTGTTTAAATGAACCAAAAAAATATTGCCGCTCAGCTTTATACGCTTAGAGAATTTACAAAGACACCTCAGAATATAGACAATACAATGAAAAGATTAAGCAAAACGGGTTATGAGGCAGTGCAGGTTTCAGGAATGGGAGCCATAGACCCGAAAGAACTGAAGAAAATCGTTGATGAATATGGTTTAAGGATATGTATAACTCATACTCCATATGACAGGATTATAAATGATTTTGACAATGTGGTAAGAGAGCATAAACTCTGGAATTGTGAATATGTAGGTTTGGGTTCGATGCCTCCAGAGTTTGAAAGAAACAGTGATGGTTATAAAACTTTTGCCCAGGCCATTTCAAAAATTGCAAAAAAATATAATAATGAGGGTTTAAAGTTTGCTTATCATAACCATAATTTTGAGTTTGAAAAATATAATGGGATCACAGGAATGGATATACTTTTCAGAGAATCTGACCCTGAGGCATTCGGTTTTGAGCTTGATACCTATTGGATACAGGCGGGGGGTGCTGATCCGGTAGAATGGATATACAAAGTAAAAGGGCGCATGGGAGTAGTTCATTTGAAGGATATGGCCATAGTAAACCGGGAACAGGTTTTTGCGGAAATCGGTGAGGGTAACATGAATTGGAATAATATCATAAAAGCATGTGAGAAAACCGGTGTTGAGTGGTATGCGATAGAACAGGATGAGTGCAGGAGGGATCCGTTCGAAAGCCTGGATATGAGTTTCAGGTTTTTAGTAAAAAATTTTTGCAAGGGGGAAATCAATAAATGAGTAAATTTATACTGAGTGCATTTGCCGATGAAATTTCACCGGATTTAAAAACGCAAATGGATGTACTTGACGAGCATGGGATTAAATACATCGAAATGAGGGGTGTAAACGGCAATGGGCTTGTAAATCATACGCTTGACGAAGTAAAAGAAATAAAAAAACAGATAGATGAAAGAGAATTCAAAGTCTCAGCAGTTGGTTCACCGATAGGAAAGATTAAAATAACGGATGAATTTGCTCCGCATCTTGATTTATTCAATCACACGCTTGAAATTGCCGATATACTCGAAACGCAATATATCAGGATGTTCAGTTTTTTCATTCCCGACGGGGAAGAACCTTCAAAATACAGGGAAGAGGTTATGAAAAGATGGGGCAGTTTTGTAAAGGCGGCAAAAGGGAAAGGGGTATGTCTTCTTCATGAAAATGAGAAAAACATATACGGGGATATTCCCGAAAGATGCCTTGACCTTATTGAAACAATGAACTGCGACTATATGAAGGCTATATTTGATCCCGCAAATTTTGTTCAGTGTGATGCCCAGACATACCCAAAGGCCTATAAAATGCTAGAAAAACATATAATTTATATGCATATAAAAGATGCGTTAAACAGCGACCACAGTGTTGTACCTTCAGGAAGGGGCGACGGCAGGGTAAAAGAAATATTGACGGATTTATATAATAAGGGATATGAGGGTTTTCTTTCATTAGAGCCTCATCTTGGTTCGTTTAAGGGATTTGCTGAGCTTGAATTGAATCCCGACATAAACAGTATGCCGGAGGGAGGCCCCAGGCAGTTTGCTATTGCGGCAGATGCATTAAAGAAAATATTGAAGGATATAGGGGGAGTATAGATGGATATCGTAAAAATGGGGATTATCGGAATTGGAAATATGGGCAGTCATCATGCAGGTTATGTTGCAAAAGGCGAAATCCCCGGAGCAAAACTCACAGCTGTATGTGATGTTGATGTGGAAAAGTTGAAATGGTCAAAACAGAATCTTGGAGAGGATATACAGGTATTCGACAGCGTGGACGCATTTTTTGAAAAAGCCGATATTGATGGAGTATTAATAGCAAGTTATCATTATGACCATCCGGGTATGGCAATTGAAGCATTTGAAAGGGGGCTGCAT
>CAZANH010000417.1:0-4458 GCA_964486515.1 uncultured Eubacteriales bacterium | reverse complement strand
AACATCATGCAAGTCGGGATTTATTTTTTTTCATTAATAAAATAAGGTACTAACACTATTTTACCATTGTTGTACAAGGTAATTGATGATCCGGACACTGTAGATATTACCTATTTAACCATCGCTTTTATACACTATAACCTTGGTTTCAGCCTGATCGGTGGCAATGTCAATTTCCGTTCCGTTGTATTTCCTCATTATTTCCACACAACTTCGTACACCTCTGCCCAGTCTTTCAACATAACCGGCATCATACAAATACTGCACTAAAACAGGATTTCGGTGATACATTATTCCCTGCTTCATTTTTTCAACGGTTAAAGTGTTGGGGATGCTCCCAGGACTTTTAATTTCAATTCTATCAGGAAATAATACAACTGCGATATTGCTGCCGGTTATTGTATAGTCCCTGTGTGCCACTGCGTTCACTATTAACTCCCGCAAAACTTTAAAAGGATACTCAGAAATATCAACCCGTTTAGCTGAATTTTCTATTGTAAATCCTTCTCTTATTCTTATTTTTAGATAATCAAGTGTGTTTTCTATATTATGAAAGACATCCCGCTCAAAAAACTTAAAATCTTCTATATTGTCGGAAATATCCTGCCCTTTAACATTCATAGCTCTTATTCCAGCCCCAGCAAGAAATCTTTTTGGGTTTTTTCCAAACATCAACATTCCTGCAACAGTAGGTACTTTCTTATTGTTTATGTCAACCAATACATCACTGTTAACAAGAATCCTTTCAATCTCTTCCTCTGAAAAGTTCTCAAGGTTGACGTTCCTGTACTTTAAGAAATATTCTTCAATATTTCCCATATCCATATCCCTTAATACTGCAGTTAGCAGTCCGGTTACCTCATAATGCACATTCCCTGATGCCTGAAACATCCTTAGAAGTTCTTCCCTTGTTGCCTCCCTTGAAGTACTTCCATATCTCAAAAAATAGCAGCTTTTACCATTAATTTTGGTGTAATATGGTTTGTCAGTACCCTGTTCAACTTTTACAACAGCAATGGATTTGCCATCAACGGCAATCTTTTCATATTCAGGTACCACAGAAGGAAATATTTTATTGTAGAAGATATTCATTATTCTCTCTTCAAAGCCGCTATCATCCCTGATTCCTTCAATTTCACCGCAGTCATTAACTCCAAAAAGAATGGTTCCTCCCTTGAAATTTAAAAATGACACAATCTCTTTTGCAATAGAATCATTATGTACACCTTCCTGTTTGAATTCCACAGTAGAATTTTCACCATTTAAAATCATATTTTTAATTTCATCCGATAGTATCATGGTACACCTCCATTCTCCTTTAGTAATTTTATCACATTACCTTTATTTTTAATAGCATTTTTTTACACAGGAAAATCTATGAAATTTTTATCAGTACCTGAATTTACAGGTACATACAAAGTTTCTTTTTTTAAAACTGCATCATAGTAGCTGCTTACAGTAAGCAACAAAGAAGCCAGATGCCTTTCAAAATTAACCATGTCTTCTTCAAGAAGATACTTGATAATGTGCGTCCGGAAGCCGGGTACTGGCTGAAGCAAGATATCTGAAATCAGGATATGTCGCAGAATCCTGCAAATACGCTGATATTTCCGAACCGGATTTTCTGTGTTCGTTTAAAGCCTCTATGATTCCTTCGGGTTTTTGTATTCCTATGCCATGGCCGTAAAAAATCCCACCACTTAAGTCAATGGCATTTTCGCCCTGCCATTGTGGTGTAAGCGGATTTACATCCGGATTCTTAAAATATCTGCAGTCTCCAGGAAGATAATCCGCAGGGTTTGTATAATATCTAATTCCCAAGTCATTGTCCAAATACTGCCAATCCATGAGGTATATTTCCGGGAACAGTTCATTAAACAATGCCTCAGGAAATACATCCAGAACCGCCTTATAAAAAACAATAACAATTGCCGTGGCACATTCCGTTCCGTACATCCATCCATTATCGAAAATATCTTTGATGGCATTTGATGGCTTAACATCAGGCCTCAACAGGAATCCGCCCTCATTCGTCCGTTCCCAGTATACCGTATTACATACCGAATTCCTGAAAGTCCGAAACGACATCCTGCTCCTGTAAAGTCCGTACGAGGCTGCAACTGTGTTTTTTCTAAGTTTCAACTCGAATTTCAGCTGATATTCCGAATCATAATCATATGTTTCATCACTTGCGGACAGAATACTTATGATATTCCTTTCGATACTACCAGGTGAATATTGTTTCATTAATACATCCGGGTCTATTATATTATTTGCTATCCGTATCATGATGGCCCCCTGTCTGCGTACCGGCAATTCTTATCTGTTCCTCTATCGTATTTTTAATCCATTCATTCCATCCGTTAATGTCCCGATTATGCATATGATATGAATAATTTGAAAGCATTTCTTTTTCATTTTTCCCCAGGCCTTTAAACTTTTCAATAATATTTTTTTCGTCCTCCGACAGGGGTTCCAATATTTTTCCGCTGCCGGTGTTCACTTTTTTGAACAGGTATTTTGCTTCCGGACAGACAGCATAATACCTGGGATTATGTCTTTGTTGAAGGCTTTCACCAGTATAATACAGAAACATTCCGTTTTCTCCTATCCATTCAGTAAAACATGAGTAATTTGAACCGTTTTCTAAATTTATACACGGTATAAAATCAAGTAGCATGCATGACAACTTAACATCCTCGTAAGAAGCCGAATTCAAGTGGTTTGCAATAAAACCAAGGCTGTATGGATCCCGCGCCTCAAAAAAAGCCCATATCAAATCATGTGTATAGCTTCTTCTTCGGTATCTTTTAAAAATCGTATCTGCCATGACAGGTAAAAATGTCCTGTCATCATGTTTTTTAATCAGAAGTATTGAAACCGAATCCAATATTGCATCATATTGATCATCAAGACCGTCATCACCATGCCCTGATTCCATTATCCACTTCAGGACAGAATGGGTTAACTCACCGTTTTTTTGTGACATGCACCGGATATCATGTTTTTCACCGTGTATTACTGCATTTGCTATTTTAAGTGCACACCTGTTTTCGGGACTTAAATGTTCATTGATATAAGTGTTTTCTATTCCTTCTTTTAGTATATAAAGGGTAGTAAAACTCATATTTTTTTCATTTATGAGATTAACGGCATTCTCTCTGCTGCCTCTTATAAGATCTGTGAAAAAAACTCCAAGCTTTCCTGCTCCGCTTTCTATCCTTATTCTGTCCAGATAACTTGATTTACCTGTTCCTTTCGTCTCCATGGGATTATTCTCTTCTCTCTTTTTATTTCATTATCCTATTAATCATAATATGCAGCGGGAAAAATAAATGGTACGGATTTTAGGCCTGGCATATGACACATAATACTCGCATGAGGTTTGATAATTAACATATCAGCAATTTATGCAATATTTTAAGCAATCAATAGCTATAAATATTCAAATAAATCTTATATAATAATATGGATAATAACATTTATGTATGTTTTTTTATCAAAAATAAATTGAAAGGGGATTTCAAATGAGTATCGAATTAAAAAAAGACTGCACTTATTCACTTATTGTTCCAACAAGCATGGGAGTACGCATAACTCCGGTAAACGGACAGCCTGTCCATTCAAGCACCAGTTACATTATGCAGGTCACCAGTGCCGAAACCAACGTGGCAAGTATTTCATCCTATCTTGGATTACCCGTAAAAGTACTTACAACATTTGTTAAAGGCAGCCCAATCGCCACTTTAATAAAAAGCAATTTAAAAAGCCGTGGGATGGTTTATGAGGGAAAGGAAGTAGATCAGGGCGGCCCATGGGGTTACCGTCACCAGTTCAATATTGCAGACAGCGGTTACGGCTCCAGGGGACCCCGCGTTCATAATGACCGTGCTGGTGAGGTAGGTCGTACATTGAGTGTTGAGGATTTTGATATTGAAAGGATTTTCGGAAGTGAAGGCGTTCAGGTTATTCATATTTCTGGTTTGATTGCTGCCCTTTCGGAAAGCACAGGTAAATTCTGCCTTGAGCTTGCAAGAGCAGCCAAAAAGTACGGCACCCGCATATCATTTGACTTAAATTACCGCGCTTCATTTTGGAAGGGGCGTGAGGCAGAATTAAGCAGTATATTTTCGGAAATTGCAGGCATATCGGATATTCTGGTTGGCAATGAAGAGGATTTCCAACTATGCCTCGGTATCAAAGGCCCTGAAGCCGGCGGTAAGGATCTGGCTTCTAATATAGAAAGCTTCAAGGGAATGATAACCAGTGCCAAGAAAACTTATCCCAATGCAGCTGCTTTTGCAACAACACTGCGTCAGGTGGTACACGCCAACAGCCATCTCTGGGGAGCAATAATGCTTGCGGACAACGAGTGGCATGTGGTTGAGCCCAGAGAAATACACGTACTTGACCGTATTGGCGGCGGCGATGGTTTTGTCGGCGGCTTGCTATACGCCG
>CAZANH010000416.1:0-1655 GCA_964486515.1 uncultured Eubacteriales bacterium | reverse complement strand
ACTTAAAAGTTCATAATAAATCGGAGACTAAATCTCCCAGAGCGAACGGATGGAGTGTCTACAATGTTAATTATACAAAAGTATGAAGATAAAATCAATAGGGTTTTAAGTTGTTTTGACAGGGGGATATTAAAGGGGCATATAAGGCAGTTTTACAGCCTTTCTGGGAAGAAGCACTTCTTAAGCAAGGGAAATTTGTTGTAAATCATTATCAATTAGGGATGGGATGTACGTTCACATCAAAGAAATATTATTACTTATAGTCTCCCCTGAAATCTCTTGCCGTTTCTACCATAGCCATATAACCTTCGAGAGGGATGTAGTCAGGAATAGAATTCCCCGAACCCAGGGCAAATCCATCGGCATCGATTGAATAGGATATCACGTTTTTTACATATTCTTTGATTTCAGTTTCAGTTAACTGGCACAACACATTCATATCAACACCGCCAAAGTTTCCTATACGTTTGCCGTACTTTTCGATCCAAACATCAAATGTAGCTATCTGGTCTTCATTTGAATGCTTTGCGTCAATTTTTGCAACATCAATCAAATCCTCCATAACACTGAATATGTTGCCGCAACAATGCAATAAAAAAGGTTTGCCGTATGAATGAACAAGCTCAATTACTCTTTTATATCTGGGAATCACCTTGGATTTGATATCTTCGGGCTTGATGAGAGTGGATGTCTTAAAGCCAAGGTCGTCCCCGAATCTCAACACACAATAAAAATCCGAAAATCTTTTTAAAAACTCTTCCCATATTTCATACATGACATTTCCGACCGCAACAAAAAGATCATTATAAAGCTTGGGATCATCAACTGAAATATAACACAGATCCATATATCCCGTAATATCCTGTACGCATTCAAACAGCCCGTTTCCAGGACCGCCTATGGCCTTCATACCCGCAGGTAGTTCTTCACCCATGAGTTGAAAATCTTCCGAATACTTTTCAAAATAAAGCTTTGGTATTTCCTTCCACGGGTATTTGTTGAAATCATCTCGTGTCTTGATAACACCGGGCTTATGCTCGCCCAGGGAACCACTCCCTGGCATGGCAGGTCCTATGCAGCATTCAAAGGAGACCGTATCATATCCCATTTCAAGAAAAAAATTATTGTAATTCTTAAAGAATTCTCTCCTGTCATTTTTATTCCCATGATAAAGATCCGTGAATTTTTTCCCGATAGCCTCTTCCATTATATTTGGCGATATTATATGCTCATAAATCGGCATCCTTTGTGGTTTTATATTTCTTGCCGCATCAATTATATTATTGTAATCAGGAATAAATGTACTCATAAAAAAACCTCCAATTAAAATTATTTATAATACCATATTAGCTTATTGAGGTTTTGCGGTATACGAATAATTTGCTCATTTCTTTGCAGTTATTGCTCTTTTTTAAGAATTGTATCTTTTCCGGTGGCCTTAACATAATTAAAGAATTGGAGGGATAATTGCTAGTAATCGAGTTGAATGTAATATTATGGTTTTCTTGGTTACAACTGACACACAGAAAAAAATCGCACCCACACGTCAGTAACCATATACAATTAGTATGAAATATGCTATTATTAAAATGTGTAAGTTTATCAAATAAGGAGTATAATAGCATGGATGAATATAAACTGATTGAAACTATTAA
>CAZANH010000415.1:0-3989 GCA_964486515.1 uncultured Eubacteriales bacterium | reverse complement strand
GCGTATCACTGTATCCAACACTTTCAGATATCATGGCAATATTCGCTTCTGTTTCTTTCAAAAGCCTGCATGCATTTTTTAAACGTATATTCCTTATGTATTTTGTAATACCCCTGCCTGTCTCCTTTTTAAAAACTGTTGAAAAATAGTTTGGATTCACTGCAAACTTCCCGGCAAGGTCCTTGACCTTGATGTCTTCGTCATAATGCTCATTCAGATAATTAATTACTCTTGCAACAATATCCTTGCAGTTGGTTAAAACACTATCTTTATTTTTAAGTGCGTTTTCAATTGTACAGTAAATAAAACCTGCAATCTCATCCGCATTGTCATAACCATCAAGTATTTCTCCACTTAAAACAGCCGAATCAACTGTCTTGTAAACATCTATACCCTGTTTGCTAAGTACCTTAACTATTAAACTTACAACTTCAAAGTAAACCAATCTGAAATGAACACTTGATGCATACTCAAAATTATCTATATTAAAAATATTATCCAGGATTACTTTAATATTGCTAAAGTCAAACAAATCCATGTACTTTTCCAACAACTTAAGCTTGCTTACTGGAAAATTATATTCTTTTCCGTCAGTCATCTTGTCATACCTGTAGATATTACTGCTACCGTTAAGCAACCGTAAATCAAATGCTGCTTTTGCTTCCCTGTATAATTTCCCTGTAATCTCTTTTTTTATACTACTAGCTGCTATTGTTACAGACAGCTTCAGGTACTTGGTAACTTTACTATATGCATCATATATGAATCTATCACAATTTTTTTGCAGTACATTTTCATTTGTATGATAAAGTATTATCAATAGTTGGTTCTTGTTCTCATAGTTGTCAAACACAGTTACCTGATATTTGGCTCCTATTTCATCAAGAATATTTTTTACCCCGAATTTTATTATATCAATGTCCTGGTATTGAAAATCTGATTGTTGATAACTAACTCCGTCAATATTAAGTAATACCAAGATATAGTTGCCACCGTTAAAGAATTCTTCCATACAAAGATCAACTGCTTCTTTATCATTATCCAACACGGAATAATCGTGAAGCAAATGATTGAGCTTTCTTTCAAGCAACAGCATTTCCCTATCCTTTTCAATGTCATCTTTGGTATCTTTAATATTGCTGACAGACTTTTTATCATCCAGTTTTTTTATAACCTTCCCAATAGATCCCACAAGATTATCATCATCAACAGGCTTGAGTATATATCCAACAACTCCCATGTTAAGCGCCTGCTCTGCATATTCGAACTCAGCATATCCAGTGATAATTATAAATTCAATATCCGGATGAATTTTTTTCGTTTGTTTTATTAGTTCTATCCCATCCATATGGGGCATTTTTATATCTACAAGAACTATATGGGGATGCTCGTTTTTTATTATTTCAAGTGCCTGTTCCCCATCAGCAGCTTCTTTAATATCAGAAAATTCAAATCCATGATGTTTCAATTTTGCAATTATTCCCTTTCTGATCCATTTCTCATCGTCAACAACCAGTATGCTGTTCATGTCCATCCCTCCTGATGCATCCATATGCAGGAAGTCTTAGTATTACCTGCGTACCGACATTCCTTTTGCTTTTTATTCTAATTCCGTAGCTGTCTCCATATGTTAATTTTATACGGTAATTAACATTTTTTACTCCAATACTTTTTTTGTATTGTGAAGAAATGTTGTTGTCACTTCCATTGATATACTCATTCAAGTACCTGAGTTTCTCCGGCTCCATTCCAATACCGTCATCAATCACTTCCAGCACCATAATCCCTTCTTTGAATCTTCGTTCTTCAACATTTGCCGATATTTTCAGGCAGCCTTTACCCCTCTTATCCTTGAACCCATGATAGACTGAATTTTCTACAATGGGCTGAAGAATAAACTTTAGCACTTTACATTGTTTGATCTCTTCATTTATATTGTAAAACACTTCGAACTTGTCATCAAAACGTATTTTCTGTATTTCAATATAGTTCTTAATGTGAATTAATTCCTCCTCGAGTGCAACAAATTCATGTCTGCCGATATTAATGCTGTAATGAAACATTTCTCCAAGTCTCTGGCTTATCTTGCAAATCTCAAAGCATCCATATACAGAAGCTATTGAATTAATGGATTCCAACGTATTGTACAGAAAGTGAGGATTTATCTGAGACTGCAATGCACTAAGCTCTGCTTCCTTCCTTTCAATCTGCTGCACATAGTTTTTATTGATAAGGTCTTTGAGCTTTCCAAGCATCCGGTTGAAATACTTGTCAAGCACCCCTATTTCATCTTTCCCTTGTATCAACTGAGAAGTCTCAAGTTTACCGTTCTCAATTTCCTTCATTTTATTCATTAACAATCTAATACGACATGAAACAGTTGATGCAAAAATCATACTCAGTATAATTATCACTACCAACAATATGGCCGCAATCAGGATTACCAGTTTTCTGATTTTTCTTATTTTATACTGTAATTTATCATAGTGAAAAACAAACACCGCTCTCCAGTCATTGGAGGGAAATCCTTGATATATTGCTATTCCGTCACTTATTACCTCTTCATCCATTGTTTTGTCTGATTGACTCAATAAGTAATCATACCCTCTGCTATCAATCTTATCTGATATTGTATTATTACTGAACATAATATTCCCTTTTTCGTCTAAAATAAAAATATCATTGCTTACATTATCTTCATTAACAAAATCAGTATTAAAAAATTGTGCTGCATCAATGTCTATCTTGACAAATCCCAGCCTTTCGCCAAAAGTATCCCCATTTAGATTATATATGATTTTTGTAAATGAAATAATGTTTTTGTTGATGCCTTTGATTTTATAATAGAAACAATTGCTGTATTCATTTGTACTATGGATCTTCTCAAACCAATCCTCATTCCTTACTGATTTGATACTTCCCACATGGGTACTGTATGAAGGAAACTTTTCATTATACGGATACAACATGATATTGTGTATTTCTTTCCCGATTTTTCCGAATATCATCATATCGATTTCTTTTGAAATCTTTTTGCTCACATTAATGATTTCTACAGACCTAATTTCCTGTTTGAATGAAAAAAGCTGCTGTATAATGCCGTTAGCACAGATATTATCTGACAACTGACTATATATGTCTATCTTATAGTTTATTTTATCTATATATTGCTTTGCGACCTGATTATAAGACATGTTGAGCTCTTTTTTGATGTTTTGTACCATCTTGTTGTAAAAGACAAAACT
This sequence comes from uncultured Eubacteriales bacterium, assembly GCA_964486515.1. Classification (GTDB taxonomy): domain Bacteria; phylum Bacillota; class Clostridia; order Acetivibrionales; family CAZANH01; genus CAZANH01. The sequence continues at coordinate 744 of CAZANH010000415.1, read as the reverse complement.
CATTGTAAACAATGGAATAACTGCAATAACTAGTATGAAAACAACTATTTTATTGGATATTTTCATATCCAGTATAATTTTTTTTAACAGTCCACAAAATGAGTATTTCATCATTTTCCCCCGTTTATATGCATTTCTACAAGGAATCTGTTTATATCTCATAAACAAATAATACTACAAATAAAATCACAATACAAGTGAACTCGCTTGGTGTAAGCTGAACATAGGGGACTTAGCTGGTGACCCTAACCCACCTGATTCAAAGCCCACCTATAGAGGCTAAGATCTTAACTAATAAATATATTGAATAAAGTTCAGGGAAATTATAAAAATGCACATTCAATATATTTATTAGTATATTTGCATTTTATAATATATTAAGACCTAATAAAGTGGACAAATCTCATATATTATATGGAGTTTTGTTATAAGTAAAGCCAGGCTGTAGTCAACCATCTTTATCCAATTCATTTTTCAAGCTCCTCGGTTTTTGCTTTTACTTCATTTTTTGATACCGTAGTAAGCGTTGTTACTTCTGTCCGTCCTGCCATCATAAACGTGTAATAGAATTTGGTGAACACCTGTATCAAAATATCCTTAATCAGGTTTGGCACCGACAGTGGGTATTCTTCATTCCCAAGCAATTGCGTCCCTATTTCATGTACAACCGTTAATTAATGATGTAATCATACAATAAATCTTAGTATCATTCAATCCCTGAATTTTTTGAAGATGCAGTGAGAA